>JAGCFY010000006.1 GCA_017649845.1 Paludibacteraceae bacterium | reverse complement strand
GATAATGTAGCCGGATGGATTCTGGAACTGGATAGAGGTGAAGGTATTCCATGGAAAGGCAACTACTCTTCCTGGCTCGAACAAAAAACGAACCGCATGGCGATGGAGGAAAAACAAGCCTCAAAACGCCGTAAGACACTGGAACGAGAGTTGGAATGGATTCGGATGGCACCGAAAGCACGGCATGCTAAACAAAAAGCACGTCTGGAGTCGTACGACCGAATGCTGAATGAGGAACAGAAAGAACGCGAGGAAAAACTGGAAATATTCATTCCGAACGGCCCGCGTTTGGGTAACAAAGTGATCAATGCAGAAGGAGTAGCCAAATCATTTGGCGACAAACTGCTGTTTGAAGATCTGAACTTTATGTTACCGCCGAACGGCATTGTAGGTGTGATTGGCCCGAACGGAGCCGGTAAAACTACCCTTTTCCGCATGATTATCGGCACAGAAAAGGCTGATAAAGGCACTTTCTCTGTGGGCGAAACGGTTAAAATCGGATATGTAGATCAGCAACATACCGATATTGATCCGAATAAGTCCGTTTTCGAAACCATTAGCGGTGGTACAGAGTTTATTCGAGTAGCAGGACGTGAAATCAATGCGCGTGCATATTTGAGCCGTTTTAACTTCACAGGCGCGGACCAAGAGAAAAAATGCGGTGTGCTCTCCGGAGGTGAACGCAACCGCTTGCATCTGGCTTTGACGCTCAAATCCGAAGCAAACGTATTATTGCTCGATGAGCCGACGAATGATATTGATGTCAATACTTTGCGGGCACTGGAAGAAGGACTGGAGAACTTCGCCGGATGCGCGGTTATTATCTCGCACGACCGTTGGTTCTTAAACCGCATTTGCACGCATATCCTGGCTTATGAAGGAGATGGCAAAGTATTCTGGTTCGAAGGCAGTTACTCGGAATATGAGGAAAACAAGAAAATGCGCCTGGGCGAAGAAGCATGCGAACCGAAACGTGTTAAATACAGAGGTCTAACGGATTGAAAGATTTGACAATTGTTACGTAGAGTCAGTACATATATTCGGCAGAGAGGTTTGTTAGATAAGAGCAAGCCTGTTTTGGTGGCGGTAAGCGGCGGTGCAGACAGTGTGTCGCTGTTGGATGTACTGATTCGAGCCGGTTATAAATGCATCGCTGCGCATTGTAATTTCCATCTGCGGGGTGCAGAGAGTGATCGCGATGAAGCGTTTGTACATGAACTGTGTCAAACGATGGGTGTGGAGTTAATCGTAACTGATTTTGACACTTTGTCTTACGCACATGCGCATAATGCGAGCACTGAAGTGGCAGCAAGAGAACTGCGCTATACATGGTTTGAACAGATAGCGCAGGAGAAAGGATGTCAAGCAATTGCAGTAGCACACCATCAGAATGATCAGGCAGAGACACTGTTGCTAAATCTGAAACGCGGTGCGGGAATAAGAGGTTTAGCCGGCATGCGACCGAAAAGTGCCAATCCGATGGCTGCAGATGGCGTGCCGGTAGTACGACCGCTACTTTGCACAACACGTGATTATATTGAGCATTATTTGCGGGATAAAAGGCATCTGTTATGGGTAACAGATAGCACCAATGCAGACACTTCGATCACACGCAATGCCATCCGTGAGCAGTTGAAGAACTACAGCAAAGCGGAGATCGAGCATATGGCTCAAACGGCAGAATACATGCAAGGTTATGTAGATATATTAGATGGCCAAAATACGCGCGAAGCGGGGATTGTGAAACTCTACGAAGAGCTTCGTATATACGGATTCGCCGAAATAGATAAAATTTACGATGCGTTGCAACGCGGAGAAGGAGGAAAAACATTCACCTCCAAAACCCATAAAGCAACGATTAAAAAAGGAAAATTATGCGTCACTTTGGTATAATAGGATTTCCATTATTGCATTCGTTCTCTGCAAAATATTTCTCGGAGAAATTTGTGCATGAAAAGATCGATGCGGAGTACAGTTTGTATCCGATTGAGGAACTGACGAAGGAGAGAGTGAATGAATTATTGGATGGCTTGGACGGCATGAATGTAACCATGCCACACAAGCAAGCCATCATTCCATATCTGGAGCGCTTGGACGACACAGCGGCAGAAGTGGGAGCGGTAAATGTCATTTGCAAGCGGGTTGGTTATAACACCGATTGTTTGGGATTTATCGAGTCAATAAAACCATTACTGCGTGATTTCGATAAGAAAGCCTTGGTTCTCGGTACAGGTGGAGCGTCGAAGGCCGTTTGTTACGGCTTGAAGCAATTAGGTGTTTCCCCTACTCTTGTCAGCCGCACGCCCGAAAAAGGGATGCTGGGTTATGACGAACTAAATGCTGCTGTCATGGCGGAATATACGGTGATTGTCAATTGTACGCCGCTGGGCATGTTGCCGGATATAGATAGCTGTCCGGCCATTCCGTACGAACAGATCTCAGTACGACATTTGCTGTTTGACTGCGTCTATAATCCGGAAGAGACTTTGTTCTTGAAGAAAGGTAAAGCTCAGGGAGCAACAATCCAAAACGGCATGGGAATGCTATTCGGCCAGGCCAAAGCGGCATGGAAGATTTGGAATAGGTAAAAACCTCGGTAAAACCAGCTAATAATAAGCTAAAAGTTACGTTTGGAAATATGAAGAAGTTATTTTTGATGCTCGCAGGAGCAATGATGGTGTGCATGGTAAATGCACAGGTGTTGGAAGAAGGTGAATCGGCATTGGTCTACTACAGCCCTAAGACTGCGCTGATATTAGAATTCAATTACACGGTAGAAACCCAGGAACGTGGCTTATTCGCCGAATATGCGGAGGAGATGTTGGG
>JAGCFY010000066.1 GCA_017649845.1 Paludibacteraceae bacterium | reverse complement strand
TCTGGAAAATCTCGCTGTCATTAACTATACCAGCGGATCAACGGGTAATCCGAAGGGAGTGATGTTAAGTCATCTTAACCTGAGCGGAAACGTGGATTTTGCATCCCATCGTATTCCTCATAAACCGGGAGACCGTGTTCTATCCATGCTCCCTATTGCACATATGTTCGGCTTGATGTTCGAATTCCTATATCAAGTATGCGAGGGCGCAGAGACTTATTTCCTGACTCAGGCTCCTACTCCTACGGTTCTGATGAAAGCGTTTGCACAAGTGCAACCGTTTATGATCCTGACCGTACCTTTGGTGGTAGAGAAAATCATCAAGAAGGGAGTACTGCCGAAAATCAGCAGCCCGCTGATGAAAGTGCTGTGGAAGACGCCGTTGCTGAAGAATCTCGTTCGCGGCAAAGTGAAAGAGGGTCTGGACAAGACTTTCGGCGGCAAACTGCGTTATCTCATCATCGGTGGTGCGGCTCTCAACGGAGAGGTGGAACAAGTGCTGCACGATATCAAATATCAATATTGTGTAGGATACGGCATGACCGAATGCGGACCGCTTATCAGTTATGAAGACTGGTGGGCATACAAGTTCCACAGCTGCGGCAAAGACCTGCCGCAGTGCCATGTACGCATTGACAGCGAGGACCCGATCCGTAAGGACGGTGAGATCCAGGTAAAGGGCATCAATGTCATGATGGGTTATTATAAGAACGAAGAGGCTACCAAGGCTATCTTCACTAAAGACGGATGGATGCGCACGGGTGATCTCGGTATCCTGGACAAAGATGGCAATATTTTCATTCACGGTCGTTCCAAGAATATGATTCTTGGTCCATCCGGACAGAATATCTACCCCGAGGAGCTGGAGGACAAACTGAACTCCATGCCTTGTGTAGTAGAGTCGATTGTAGTGGATCGTGATCATAAACTCGTGGCACTCGTCTTCCCTGACACCTCGGCAGAAGGAAAGAAACTGCTTGGCACGAAATCACTAACGCAACAGATGGAGGAGAACCGCTTAGCGGTCAATAAGGACCTGCCTCAGTATAGCCAGATCACTGCTATAGAATTAGTCGCTTCTGAGTTTGAGAAAACTCCGAAACGGTCTATCAAACGTTACCTCTACCAATAACGGTATAGGTAACACCCCGCGCTATGGAGTGGTTACCATAGCGTTTTCATAATAAAAGTGAGTAAGTAGATTGACCCCTGTGGGGGTCGGAGCAAGCGCGCGACTGGGAAGCCGGCGCTTGTTTTTGTTTGTTTGGGACAAAAAAAGCTGTGTTTTCTTGCATATGTCAAAAAAAAGCAGTACCTTTGCACCGCATAATTGGCTATCAAAATTCAAACGCCTATGACAAAGCATTATCTCAATTATCTGACAGAGGTCATGTCCCACCAATGGAATGACCCGGCTCTCACAGACTATAACGAAAATCACGAATATACCTTTGGCGAACTGGCTATCGAAATGCTTCGGTTGCATGAACTTTTCCGTCTGCTGGGTATTAAGCCCGGCGATAAGATAGCACTTGCGGGACGTAACTGCGCCAACTGGGCGGTGGCATACCTGGCTATTGCGGCATATGAAGGAGTATGCGTCTCGATCCTTCAGGATTTTACGGCAGAGGATATCACGCACCTGCTGGAGCATTCGGATTCCGAACTGCTCTTCGTCGGACCGTATGTATGGAAGGAGTTACAGCACCAAACGATGCCTGCAAAACTCAAAGCCGCACTCTCCCTTGAGGACTGGCGGCCGCTATATATCGCGGAAGGAACGGAAGTGCCCGACACACACACATGGGATGCAGCATTCAGAGCCAAATATCCGCATTCTATCGAACCGGAGGATATTTATTTCTCGGCCGACCCTGAGAAACTATCCTTGATCAACTATACTTCAGGTTCTACAGGTAGTCCGAAAGGCGTGATGCTCAACGGTCGTTCACTGAGCAACAATGTGGAGGTAGGCATGAAAATGCTGCCTGTCGATCCGGGGCAAAGACTTGTCTCGATGTTACCACTTGCACATATGTTCGGCCAGGTGTGTGAACTGCTCTATCCGCTTTCCTCCGGCACGCATATTTTCTTCCTTACAAAGAGCCCGACTCCTTCTATCCTACTCAAAGCGATGAAGGACGTGCAACCTTATCTGGTGGTAACCGTGCCGCTCGTGATCGAAAAGATCTACAAGCAGAAACTGGACCCGACGCTCTCCAAATGGGCTATTCGTTCGTTCTGGCATGTGCCTATTATCGGCGATTTGCTCAAGAGCCGTGTGAAGAGCGGACTGCGCAGTGCTTTCGGCGGCAAGTTACGCTATTTCATCTGCGGCGGCGCGGCCATGAATCCGGTAGTAGAGAAATGTCTCATGGATATCCATTTTCCGCTCTCTATCGGCTATGGAATGACCGAATGCGGTCCGCTTATCGGAGGCAACCCTCCTAAGTATTTCAAGGCTCGCACAGGAGGTGTGCCGGTGATGAATATGGAGGTTAAGATTGACGAGCCGAACCAGGCAGGTATTGGCGAGATTCTTGTTAAAGGCGAAAATGTCATGCTCGGTTATTACAAGAACCCCGATGCCACCAACGCGGCTTTTACCGAAGACGGCTGGCTTCGTACAGGCGATTTAGGACGACTCGACAAGAAAAAGAATATCTATATCAAGGGTCGTTGCAAAACTATGTTCCTCGGAGCATCCGGTCAGAATATCTATCCTGAGGAAATCGAGGACAAACTAAATAACCAAGAGGCAGTAGGCGAATCGCTCATTGTGGAGCGAGAAGGCAAGCTGGTAGCTCTTGTTTTCCCGGATGAGACACTCACCAAGCGTATGACATTCGAGGAGATACAAGCTATCATGAAAGCTAATCTCGAGAAGCTCAACGCGCTCATTCCTTCTTACAGCCGCGTAGCGAATATTGAGGTACAAGAAAAACCGTTCGAGCACACGCCCAAACGGTCTATCAAACGATTCTTGTATAAGTGACAGGATTCTTACGCGTAGGAGTGCAAGCCTCCTAAGAGGTGGTTGACACCAAAATAGGTAAAGAGTACAAATAGAAAATCTACTACACACAGGATGTGGTAGATTTTTTCTTTGGTCTCAGGACTCATTGCACTACGATGCATGAAAATCGGCCAATGAAGAAGTGCTGCATAGACAATCATCGTGATCAACGCCCAGGTCTCTTTGGGATCCCATCCCCAATATCTGCCCCACGACATATTCGCCCAAACGGCACCGATGAAGATTCCGGCAGTAAGGCAGAATACCGCGGGATAAAGCAGTAGTTGTGACAAGTGCATCAATACCTCTCGCTTTTTCGGCATTGAGAGGCCTAAGATACCATTGATCATAATTACCGCAAAGAGCGTATAGGAAAGCATTATTACCGACACATGAATACCCAATAGCGGCGTTTGTAGCACGGGCTGCAAGGGAGGTTTGGGAGTGACTACTATAGTCATCACAAAAGCCAGGATCACAGCGGCGATGCCTAACCCCACCATGAGCCATGTGTGCTGTTTCTTGAGCAACACGCGGAAATAGGTGTTCTTCTGAAAGAAGAAAGCTATCATACCGAAGAGCAACAAGGCATAGCCGGCATAGGTAATCCCGATGCCCCAAGGATCATAATTATACGTTAATACTACACCCATCTCATCACTATCATAATCCGACTGACAGAACCGATAGCCATGGTACTTGAGCGGTTTATTCATCCTCAGCGTACCTTCATCTACCTTTAACTCCTCCCCTTTGCTGCTTCTATCCATAATCCGTAAATCACTGACGTAGTCCACAGGATTACCTTCGGCATCGGTAATAATCTGAAAATCCCATAAAAAGAGCGTGAGGGTTGAATGATTCGTGGTGAGTGAAGTAGCTTGGTCGGCGCGAACATGAACTTCTCCTTGTTCGCCGAAGAAATGGGTCACACAGGCCCCCGCGACGATGGTCGCGAGGGCTAAGTGCAACACAAATGTTGCGGGTTTAAATCGCATTAATGAAAGCAACGATTGCATCTCTGTCTTCTTTATCTAAGTTATAGAACTGCTGAGTAGGATAATATGCATCAGATTCTTTGCTGTAACCATGCCACATGATAGCCTCAATAACGTTACGTGCACGGGTGTCATGCATACGGGCTTCGTAGGCATCGCCGGTTGCTTTTTTATGCAGTCCCCTGCCCCATAACGGTGTAGTACGGCACCATCCAGTACGGATATCATTGACCATACATAGTTTATGCTGCACCATATCGGTGTACGGCCAGATTTTCTGGTTCGGGTAACGCGGCATCTGAGCGGTTACAGGGAAATGATTCGGGTCACGCACTTCATCGTTGCCCGTAGTCCAAGTCGGCCTATGGCAATAGTCGCAGCCGATTTGGGTGAATAACTCTTTACCTTTCAGCACTTTGGGGTCGGTCACGCTACGCGCTGCAGGGACAGCCAGACCGCGGTGCCATACCATCACTTGCGTAAACTCCTCGTCCGACATCTCTGCCGGCAGTTCTTTGCTGGTCAGGTAGTTATATATCTCTTCTTGCGTACCAAACTCAGCCTGCACCTCCGGATCTTTGGATGCATACTCAGCATATATTGTACCGTTGAGGTCCAGATAATGGTATTTACGGTCGCTACGCGTCACATTCGTAATATTCCAGATAGCATTCGCACCTGCTGCATCCATAATCGGACCGCGTGTAAGCGCATAGGTGAAACGCTTAGGGCCCCATTGCGGATCGTTCTTGTAATAACCTGAAGTTTGAAAACCTCCGTCCCAAAAAGCGGGATTAAGACCGTTTTTCAGTTTTCCGTCATTAGCCTCTTTCTCATATTGAGCGATGATGTCGGCGTCGCTGATAGCATCCAGAAGACCGGAACCGTACACACCGATGGTGTTTTCGAGTTTCACTTCGTATCCCTCGCTCTCCAGCAATCCATCCGGATCACGATAGCCCTGATTATAGACATAGACAGCAGTATTCGGCATGTGTACTTCCGGATAGCGCAGTTCATAGGTCTCTCCATCGGCAAATTGATTGCCGTGTTCATCCGTTGCAGTCTTCCAAGAAATGGTGATCTGGTCCGGATCCAACGGTGCTTTGAACGGTTTGGCGCCGAAGAGTTGTGGCATGCCGGCTAACCATTGCACGTAGGCCTGCGTCTGAGGATTGATAACCACGAGCAAGGTACCGTTTCCTTGATCTTTGGCGTTATAAACACCCTCCGGCACAGATGTACCATGCGAGTAGTTCGGGTGGCAGTGCTGGCAGGATGCACGCACATACACCGGTCCCAAACCATGCTGACGACCGCTTTCGTTGGTCACGAAATCTTTCTCGGCGATGTTGTCACCTTGAGCAAACATAGATCCAAGACCAGCTTCTTCCGTAGCCGGTGTAGGTTGACGGAAGGTCATGGAAGATGTGTTAGTGGTGGTTCCTAACTTACCGCCGGTATAGTACCACTCCGGCATGTCGGTTTCCGGTTCTCCACCACCAGGCTTACATGCGACAAGAGCTACTGCCGCCAAAGCCATGAATAAAAATTCTTTCTTCATCTTATTTATTTGCTTAATAATGGTAAAACTTCGTCACTCAGGATTTCCTCGAGCGCAGAAACACGGTCTATAGCCTCTTTCACTTGAGGATTGTCTTTTGCTGTGTTCTCGAAATCTTCGATAGCTTCGATGGCGGCAATGGCATCAGCAATAGCTTTGCGTACATTGGCATCCAACTCGGCATCCTGGCTATAAACATAATTTGATATAGAGTAATCACCAGTCTGCGAGCCTTCGTATGAATGCAGGATAGAACGGATATTATCCGCAAAATCGATGGTAGAGGTGCAGCTGTACGGGCTCTCAATGTAATCACGTTCGTCCGGTGTGCTGCTGATATACGGGTTACCCATCTTCAGGTCCGATACCTCTCCGGCGATGTCAGCACAGCCTGCGATAACCTCTTCCGCTACTTCCTGGAATGTCACATACGTAGAACCCGGCTTGCCGGCGTTAATCATCTGCCAACCGTATTTATCCTCATACGTATCTACTTCACCATCCTCCAGAATTTGCATTTTGGCGTCACTCACTTCACCTGCCCAGCAGTACTCTAACAGAATAGCCTGTTGGGTCAGATCTTCCACAATACCAAGCAGATAAACAGCCTCCGCGTGGGTTAAGTTCGCTGCGTGAGGTTTGCCGGTACCTACGGCACGACCATCCTTGATAACGGACTCAAAAAGCAGATACTCGCAAGCATGGAATCCCTTCAGCGCGTAGCCTAATTTCTCACCTACATACGCACCGCCTTCCTCTTCGATAGCGGCCATCTGTGCCTCGTCGTGCAACAGGGCGTTCATCGCGTTGAAATCAAGCGGCCATGAATCGATATGCGGATCGATGTTATGCGCAGCGGCAGGACCGTAAAGAAACGCCTCGCTCTGCTCCCAGTGTTTGCGCATGAGTCGCCAGGACGCGTCTGCATCTTTGATTAACCCTGCGTAATCCTGTCCTGCTTCTTGAGCAGCCAAAATAGCCTCGCATTGACCCAACAACGTAATGCCTGCATCCGCCATCGCACGATACGTAGCCACTACGGTGTTATTCACATAAGGCATTGCTGCACGTTGCAACGCCTCCTCTTTGTCTGAGGTAACATCAGTACCTCCTCCTTGGCATGCCATCATTCCCATGACGCATGCGGCACATAGTGCCAATTTAAAAATCTTTTTCATATATTTATCGTTTGTTATAACTGGTAAAATCCGGCATAAACGATACCTACTGCAATCTGCGGTTCATCGTTGTAAATCTTTCCGCGCGTGCCATCCGCGCGCGTTCCTTGTTTAAGAATACCATAAGAGAACTCTGCCTTCACACCTATTTGCTTAATCGGGAAATAATTGATGCCCACGGCCGCACGATGCCTTCCGCACCAGGAATACATGTCCGTCGGTTGATTATCGTACATCAACATCGAGTCGTAATAATCATATCGGCCGAAGATATAGAAGGACTGGTTTTTCTCTTTTAGTTTGTGGCTAAGCGAGAAGAAGTCATAACCCGCTTCTATTCCTGCGGCGAGGGCATCGGAAGCGACCCATTGTTTGGAGGACACCGAGCCTTTGCGCATCGAGATATTATACTGCGTAATAGCCGCCGCATCGCTCAGATGGCCGTATGTAAAACTGCCGCGAACGATGACACCGTAATCCTTGTACGCAAAATCGAACGCTCCGATAGAGACCGTTCCTTTCACATCTTTATATGCACTGGCATCCAACTCGGCATTACTTTTACTCAATGTATTGCGGAACGAGTTGCCGCAGTAGCCGCTTAAACTTAACCTTAACCCTTTAACACCGGTATAATCCACGCGGGCTGCTCCAGCAAACACGTTCGCTAATTTAAACTCATACGGACTGCCAGCACCGGGTTTAATCCAGTTCTTACGGTTGAAACGGTCGCTGTCCAAACCCGGCAGAAACATAGCTTGATAATGCCAGCCGTTTTTCGTGCTCCCCATGAAAGTCAGCGCCACCTCATGCCAAGTAGACGGAATAATCGTGAACTCTCCTTCATTGCGATACACGCCGAAATACTCGGTGGACTCGTGGTGTGCATTCAGCCCGCCTACAGGGATAACTTGCATTCCGGCACGGATGATCGCATAGCGGTTAAAGGCTTTTTGGAGCCAGAACTGCTCTAATGCCACTTCACCGCCACGTTCAATCTCGCCCTCGTATTCACCGCCTTCTTCCTCCTCTATCTCGATGGCGCTTTCTGTTCCGCCGTGTTCAAACTCTATTTCAGTACCTACTGACCATCCTTTGCCGAAGTCGTATCCCATATAAATAACGACGTGCGGCAGGTCAAACTCGCCGTAATGGTCTCCTGCATATTTCTCCGGGTTCTTGCCGTAACGAAGGTAATTATTGCTATAGAAACAATGCTTGGCGGTCACTTCTCCATACCCGCCGATGGTAAATTTCCCCCGTTCGTATTTCTTTTGAGGCTTTGCCTCATCACTAACCATTTGTTGGGATATACTGTCTTTCTGCTCCAACCGCTCTACACGCTGGATAAGGGCTTGTATATCCGATACACTCACTTTGATGCTATCTTCTGCGGAAGCACATAAGACGCTCAAAATCAATGAAATAACACTAATGATTGTTTTTTTCATAATCGCTCTGTGGACTCTTCTTAAAAACAACACAAAATTACTCTTTTTTCTGTAATCAAGCAATCCCAATTTGTAGGTATTTTTTTCGGACCAGCCATCATCTCGCACAGCAAAAAAAAGCCCGCGGGCTGAATTCAGCCGCGGGCCATACATCTCCGATATTGCCAACTAACTCGTTGACTGGAATTACCCGGATGGATTATAACAGGTGATACGTAACCGTCAATCCGGCCATCACGATAGAAACCATCGACATCAGTTTGATCAGGATATTGAGGCTCGGACCGCTTGTATCCTTGAACGGATCGCCTACGGTGTCGCCCACGACGGTTGCTTTATGGCAATCAGAGCCTTTGCCGCCGAAATGGCCTTCCTCCACATATTTCTTCGCATTATCCCATGCTCCTCCTGCATTGGCCATGAAGACCGCCAGAACGAATCCTGTAGCCAGACCGCCGATGAGCAAGCCTAACACACCGGCTACACCTAATACCAGACCCGTGACAATCGGTACGACAATAGCCAGAATGGACGGCAGCAGCATCTCGTGTTGCGCACCCTTGGTCGAGATAGCTACGCAGCGGGCATAATCCGGATCAGCCTTGCCTTCCAGAATACCTTTGATCGTCTGGAACTGGCGGCGCACTTCTTCTACCATCTTCTGCGCTGCACGGCCTACCGCATTCATCGTCAGACCGCAGAATAGGAACGCCATCATCGAACCGATGAAAATACCTACCAGCACGATCGGGTTCATCAGGTTCACATTATATGCGTCCATGAAATCCACGAGTGTCGCCCTAGCAGCTTCCACGCCGTTAGGCAGCGCTTCGCCTGTACGGATAAGGGCTATCTTGATCTCTTCCACATAGGAAGCCAAGAGTGCGAGTGCCGTGAGGGCAGCGGAACCGATAGCAAAACCTTTGCCGGTAGCAGCTGTGGTGTTGCCTAATGCATCGAGCGCGTCAGTCCTTTGACGCACTTCTGCCGGCAGACCAGACATCTCCGCGTTGCCGCCCGCATTGTCCGCTATCGGACCGTAAGCGTCTGTAGCAAGCGTGATACCCAGCGTCGAGAGCATACCTACTGCCGCAATGCCAATGCCATAAAGACCCATACTCAGGTTCTGCGCGCTGAACTCGATAGCAAAACCGTTCGCGCAGAGATAGGCCAGGATAATCGCTACACCTACGGTCACTACCGGAATGGCGGTTGACAGCATTCCTAAGCCCAGACCGCTGATGATAACGGTAGCCGGACCGGTCTGGCTGCTCTTGCTCACTTCCTGCGTCGGACGGTAACTCTGCGAAGTGTAATACTCCGTGCTCTTGCCAATGATCACGCCGGCGGCTAATCCTACCACAACGGACAGGCTCACTTGCCACCATTGGTTCGGTGCCGCTGCGTTATCGCCTAACAGCCAGTAGAAGATACCGAAGGTCACTACGGCTATCAGGCAGGCTGCTGTGTTGGTTCCTATAGCCAGCGCACGCAACAGCTCTTTCATCCCTGCCCCTTCTTTCGTCTTCACCAAATAGATACCGATGATCGAGAGCAGCACGCCGCAGGCTGCGATGAGCGAAGGAGCCAAAACGGCTTTCAGCTGCATGCCTTCTACCGCCGAACCGGCAAAAGCGGAAGCTCCGAGAGCCATCGTCGCAAGGATCGAACCGGCATAACTCTCATACAGGTCCGCACCCATTCCGGCTACGTCTCCTACGTTGTCGCCTACGTTATCCGCTATCGTAGCAGGATTGCGCGGATCGTCTTCGGGAATGTTGTATTCCGTCTTGCCTACGAGGTCTGCGCCTACGTCGGCTGCTTTGGTGTAGATACCGCCTCCCACACGGGCAAAAAGAGCCTGCGTGGAAGCACCCATGCCAAAGGTCAGCATCGTTGTTGTAATCGTAATCAGATCCGCATCTGCTCCTACGAACTCAAGAAGACCCGTTCCATTCAGCACCAGGAACCATCCCGCGATGTCCAGCAAGGCCAGACCTACTACCGTCAGACCCATCACGGCGCCGCTCCGGAATGCGACCTGCAATCCTGCGTTCAGGCTCTTACGCGCCGCGTTGGCGGTTCGGGCAGAAGCATA
>JAGCFY010000065.1 GCA_017649845.1 Paludibacteraceae bacterium | reverse complement strand
GCGAGCGAAGATCCAAACGGGCATAAAGGGCATTTATTTGCGATTTAAGCGACTCTTGAAATTCTACCGACGGGGTGCCGAAATGAAATAAAAATGCAAAATAATGCAAAAAAAATTTGCGTATATCGATTTTTTGTTGTATCTTTGCGGTCGCTTAGAAAATCAAGAGATTTATAAAAACAAAAACTACTTATAACAATGGAAGAAAACAATGATTTGATTAAGAATGATCACATTATTCCGGTGAAGATTGACGAGGAAATGAAATCCTCGTATATCGACTACTCGATGAGTGTGATTGTAAGCCGTGCGCTGCCAGATGTACGCGACGGATTCAAGCCAGTTCACCGCCGTGTACTATTCGGAATGAACGAGTTAGGCAACACCTCCGACAAGCCGACCAAGAAGAGTGCGCGTATCGTAGGTGAGGTAATGGGTAAGTACCACCCGCACGGTGACAGTTCAATTTACGGTACGTTGGTACGTATGGCTCAGCCCTGGGCAATGCGTTATTGCTTAGTGGACGGTCAAGGTAACTTCGGTTCGGTCGATGGCGATGGTGCAGCTGCAATGCGTTATACAGAGGCCCGTTTGTCTAAACTCGCCGAAGAAATGCTTCGCGATATTGAGAAGGATACCGTAGATATGCAGAATAACTTCGACGACTCGCTGAAAGAGCCGGTTGTACTGCCTTGCCGCTTCCCGAACCTGCTCGTAAACGGCGCAAGCGGTATTGCAGTAGGTATGGCAACGAATATGCCGACGCATAACCTGAGTGAAGTAATCGACGGTTGCTGCGCGTATATCAATAATATCAAAGCGCGCATGCACGATGCATTCTGCCCGGAGATCACGGTGGAGGATCTGATGGAATATATCAAGGCTCCGGATTTCCCGACAGGCGGTACAATCTACGGTTATCAAGGCGTGAAAGATGCTTTTGAAACGGGTCGCGGACGTATCGTAATCCGTTCTAATGCCGACATCGAGACCGATGACAACGGCCGTGAGCGTATCATCATCACCGAACTGCCGTACGGCGTAGTCAAATCCGACCTGGTGAAGAATATCGCCGAGCTGGTAAGCGACAAGAAGATCGAAGGTATTGCTGACATCAACGACCATTCCAAACGCGATATCCGCATCGTAGTAGAGGTAAAACGTGACGCAAACGCTCAGGTGGTACTGAACAAACTCTATAAGTTCACCGCGCTGCAATCCAGTTTCGCAGTAAACAACATTGCTCTCGTGAAGGGACGTCCGATGTTGCTGAATCTCAAGCAGTTAATCGGTAATTTCGTAGAGCATAGGATGGAGGTTGTAACCCGCCGTACCCGCTTCGAACTGCGCAAAGCAGAGGAGAAAGCGCATATCTTGGAGGGATTGATTATCGCCGTGGATAATATCGACGAGGTGGTCCGTATCATCCGTGCCAGCCGTACTCCGGCAGATGCCCAAGCGAACCTCGAGAAGCGTTTCAATCTCGACAACCTGCAATCCAAAGCTATCGTAGATATGCGTCTGAGCGCCCTTACCGGCCTGCGTATTGACGAGTTGAAGCAAGAATACGAGGAGATCGAGAAACTGATCGCTCACTTGAACGAATTGCTTGCTTCGGAAGAGATGCGTTACGACGTGATCAACACCGAACTCATCGAGATTAAAGAGAAATACGGCGACGAGCGTCGTACCCAGATTGTGAAAATGGCCACCGAGTTCAACCCGGAGGATATGTATGCCGACGATGATATGGTAATCACCATCTCGCATCTGGGCTATATCAAGCGTACTCCGCTGGCTGACTTCCGCCAACAGACAAGAGGCGGTATCGGTTCGAAGGCCGGTTCTGCCCGTGACCAGGATTTCATCGAGTATGTACACCAAGCAAGTATGCACTCGACGATGATGTTCTTCACCGAGATGGGCCGTTTGTACTGGCTGAAAGTATATGAATTACCGGAAGGCAACAAACAATCGAAGGGTCGTGCGATCCAGAATATGATCAACCTGCAGACAGGCGACAAGGTGCGCACCTGTATCAATGTCAAGGGTCTGAACGATCAGGAATATATCGAGAACCATTACCTCATTTTCATTACCAAGAACGGATTGATGAAAAAGACCACCCTCGAGGCATACAGCCGTCCGAGAGCAAACGGTATCATTGCGTTGGGTCTGCGTGAAGGCGACGAACTGATCGGCGTTACTCTGACCGACGGACAGAGCGAAATGCTCGTGGCTTCCTACAACGGTAAAGTATGCCGTTTCAACGAAGCAGGTGTTCGTCCGATGGGCCGTGGAGCAACCGGTGTGAAAGCTATTACACTGGAGGATGACGGCCAGGATCGCGTGATTGGCACGGTTTGTGTAGAGAAGGGTACAGAGAAGACGATCCTTGTAATTTCCGAGAACGGCTTCGGCAAACGTACGCCGGTTGACGACGAGGAAGGCAACCCGATCTACCGCGTTACCAACAGAGGCGGTAAGGGTGTCAAGACCATCGAGATCACCGAGAAGACCGGTCACCTCGTAGGTATCGAAGCTGTTACTGATGCAGACGACTTGATGCTGATTACCAAATCCGGTACAGCTATCCGCATGGATATCTCTACTATCCGCCAAACAGGCCGCGCCGCACAAGGCGTCAAGCTCATTGAACTCCAGAAACGTAACGACACGCTCATGAGCGGATGTATCGTTCCGAAAGAGGAGGAAGAGGAAATGGCAAATGACGAAGTACAAAGTACAGAAGAAAATAACAACGAAACAAATGAATAAGAGTATGAAAAAATCATTGTTTTTGGCAGCTCTGGTGCTGATAAGCGCAGGCTGCTTCGCACAGAAAAACGCATCTCTGAAGTCGGCTAAACGCTACATGCTGGCAGAGACTCCTGATTTTACCGCGGCTCGCGCTGCTATCGATGAGGCTCTTGCTTCCGAGCAGACTGCAGAAGTGTATTACTGGGCAGGAATGGTTGGTTATCACGAACTGACCCAAGAGAACTACAACCAGATGATGGGTAAAGGCGTCAACCAGCAAAAAGCCGGATTAGCTGTAGAAGAGAGTTACAAATACTGGCTCAAAGCAGATGAGTTGGCGATGATTCCTACATTGGACAAGAAAGGTCGCGAGATAGTTGACACCAAGACCCGCGGCAACATCTCCAAGAAAATGCTGGAGTACTACAAAAACCAGGAACTGGTGAAGTACGGAATCTATCTCAACGAGCAGAAGGATTTCGAGGGAGCATACAATGCCTTCAAGATGCATGTGGATATCCCTGATCTGGCAATGATGCAAGATCCGAAACTGCAAAAAGAAATGCCGCGTGACACCACTTATACCCAGTATAAATACTACGCAGCTATCTTTGCCGTACAGAGCGAACTGCATGATGAAGCTATTGCATTGTTGAACGAGTTGAAAGACGGGGACTATGAGGCTATCTCCGTGAACCAATTCCTCTATCAGGAGTATGTAGCGCTGAAGGATACCGCTCATTTCGTAGCAACGCTTCAGGACGCAATCATCCGTTTTCCGCAGGAGTCCTGGTTTCTTCAGAACCTGATCAACTACTACATCTTCTCCGGTCAGGAGCAGACAGCTGTTGAGTATCTGGCAACCGCTATCGAGCGTGAGCCGAACGTAGCGCAATATCATCATATCAAAGGTAATCTGGATGAGAACTTAGGCAACTACGACGATGCGCTGAAAGATTTCGACGAAGCTCTCCGCTGCGATCCGACATTGGCAGATGCGATGGCCGGTAAGGGTAGAGTATATTACAACCAAGCTGTCAAACTGAACGAAGCAGCAGCAATGATTTCCGACAACAAGGCTTACAAGAAAGCTCTTGAGGAGATGAACGAGGTGTTCCGCAAATCGTTGCCGTTCTTTGAGGAAGCACATACGATGGCACCGGATGACCGCCAGTACATGCAGGTTCTCAAAGGCCTCTACTATCGCTTTCATATGGATGACAAGTACAACGAGATCTCCGAGAAACTCAGCAACCTCTAATGGGACGTATTCTCGCTATAGACTTCGGTCGTAAACGTACAGGGTTAGCCGTTACGGATCCTCTCCGTATAACGGCTAATCCGTTGCTTACGATCGAGACGAAGGATCTGATAAATTGGCTTCAAGACTACTTCGCCCGCGAATCCGTGGACGAAGTAGTTATCGGCCATCCTACCCAAATGAACGGACAAGACTCCGAATCTATGAACTATATCCGTCCGTTCATCGGCAATTTCAAGAAAATATTCCCGACTATGCCTATAACTATGTATGACGAGCGCTTCACTTCCGTGCTGGCGCACCAGGCCATGATAGCAGGCGGCATGAAGAAAAAAGCCCGCCAAGACAAAGCAACGGTTGACAAAATCGCTGCGTGTATCATTTTAGAAGGTTATATGGACAGCCTTCGATAAAGACGTTAAATTGTTAAACCGTTAAATCATTCATGATTTTACCTATATATCTGTACGGTCAGCCGGTACTGAGAAAACAGGCTGAAGAAATAGAAAACACACCGGAACTGAAGCAGTTCATCGCCGACATGTACGAGACATTGACTCAGGCAGACGGGTGTGGATTAGCTGCTCCCCAGGTAGGCAAGCCATGGCGCCTGTTTATAGTAGATGGTACCGAGCTGGCAGAGGATTATCCCGAGTGCAAGGATTTCAAGCGGACTTTCATTAACCCTGAGTTGATAGAAGAGTCAGAAGAGACCTGTACCTATTCGGAAGGTTGTCTTTCGCTTCCCGGGATTAGCGAAAATGTTGTACGCCCGGCAACGATCGTAATGCGCTATCAGGATGAGGATTTCGTGGAGCACGAGGAGACTTTTAACGGTTTTCAAGCCCGTATTATACAACATGAGTACGACCACCTGGAAGGACACGTGTTTACAGACCGGATCTCTCCCATCCGTAAGACTTTCGTGCGTAATAAACTCCTGTCAATCGCCAAAGGTAAAACAGGAGCGAAATATAAATATAAACGTCAATAATTCAACAGATTAGAAATCATGGATTGGCTTAATGTCATTATTATGGCAGTAGGTCTGGCAATGGATTGTTGCGCAGTTTCAGCTGTACAAGGTTTGCTCCAAAGTCACTGGCATCCCCGTGCATTGCTCATGGCGGCTATTTTCGGTTGTTTCCATATGGGAATGCCGGTTATCGGCTACTATGCAGGTAATCTGTTCGTGGAATTTATGCAGACATATGCCCCGTGGATTGCGTTAGTTTTACTCTGTTTGCTGGGCTTCAAAATGATTCTGGAGGCATTTCATCATCATGAAGAACCGAAATCAGCCAACTGGCATGTTATGAACCTTTTGATGCTTGCGATAGCTACTTCCATAGATGTGTTGGCCACCGGTATATTGTTTGTACCGTACCCGGAGTGGTTAGCTCCGTCGGTTCTAACAATCGGTGCGATCACAGCTCTTTTCTCTCTCGGCGGATACCTGATCGGTGTATATGTCGGTAAACTGAAGATTAATATGGAATTAATCGGAGGCCTTGTTCTCATCGGGTTGGGTCTCAAAATCTGGGCGGAAGGATTTTTATGTTCTTAATCCAAAACACATTAGTATCGCTTGATGTCCTTGAGAAGGAGTTCTGTTGCGACTTGGATGTATGCCGAGGATGTTGCTGCATAGAAGGCGATGCAGGGGCGCCATTGACGGCAGAAGAGGAGGAAAAGATACAAAATATCTTGCCTGTTCTTATGCCTGATATGACAAAAGAAGCGAAGCAAATCGTTGAAACGCAAGGAATAGCCTACAATGACCCTTCCGGAGAACGGGTTACATCCATTGTAAATGATAAAGACTGTATCTTCGCCCGTACAGATCATCAGGGATGGTGTTACTGCCTAATAGAAAAAGCCTATAATGCAGGAAAAATTGATTTCAAGAAACCTATCTCGTGCCATCTGTATCCTATTCGGCTGACCAATGTAGGAGAATATACCGGAGTGGAGTATCACCGATGGGATATCTGTCATTGTGCACGGATAAAAGGTAAGAAAATCCATCTTCCTCTTTATCAGTTTCTAAAAGAACCTCTTATCCGCCGTTTCGGAGAAGATTGGTATAATGAGTTAGAATTAACGGCAAAAGAATGGAAAAAACAATGCGCGCAGAAATAATAACCATAGGGGACGAACTGCTCATCGGGCAAGTGGTGGACACCAATTCCGCCTGGATGGCGCAGAAATTGAACGAACACGGAATAGAGTTGTACCAGATTACTTCCGTTCATGACGACCGGGAGCATATTATCGCTGCGGTAGATGGCGCCTTCAAGCGCGCCGATATCGTTCTGACTACAGGCGGTTTGGGTCCGACAAAGGATGATATTACCAAACAGGTGCTTTGCGAGTACTTCCGGACCCGACTTATAGAGGACGGGCGTGTGCGCGAACATATTTATGATTTATACAAGGATCGGCCGGATGTGCTCAACAAATTGACTGCGACCCAATGGATGGTGCCGGAACATGCTGTGATTCTGCCGAACAGAGTAGGGTCCGCGCCGCTGATGGTTTTCCCGCACGGTCCGCAACTGCTGGCGTCTATGCCGGGTGTGCCTTATGAAATGAAAATAGCGATGGAGGAGCAGATCCTGCCGTATATCAGCCGCCAGTATGCAGTCATTAGCGGCCGGGATTCCGTTTCTCCTATTATGCATAAGACCTTACAGGTAAGCGGGATAGCTGAATCCACCTTAGCTATCTTGCTGGAGCAATATGAGAATGAGATACCGAGTTCTATTCACTTAGCATATCTGCCCAAGGACGGCATTATCCGGTTGCGTTTGTCTTCCTACGGTGAAATGACCGAGGAAGAGATGAATCTTTGGTACAAGCGATTGAAGACCCTGGTATCTGAATATCTAATTGCAGAAACGGATGAACCGCTGGAGGTGATTGTAGGGAAAATGCTGCAAGCACAAGGAGCTACCATTTCTACCGCCGAGAGTTGTACCGGTGGTAAACTGGCTTCGTTGCTCAATAAGCATGCCGGTTCATCTGCGTTTTATTGGGGTAGTGTGGTAAGTTATGACAACTCGGTAAAACAGCATGTTTTGGGAGTACCTGAAAGGATATTAGAAACATACGGTGCTGTGAGCGAAGAGACTGTCTGTATAATGGCGAACAATGTTCGCAAACAAATGAACACTACTTATGCAATTGCCACGAGCGGTATTGCCGGCCCTTCCGGAGGCACGGCGGAGAAGCCTGTGGGGACTGTTTGGATAGCATGGGCTACGCCGGAAGGAACGACTGCCGAGTGTTTCCATTTAGGTAAGTTACGCGAACAAATCACGGACCGCGCTTGCACGAAAGCATTGATCGGTTTGTTGCGAATGTTACAGGTTAGAAGATAAAGTTTATTGGTTTAGTTTTTGTAGATTTTGAGTAGTTTGGAATCCTTCATATTTACCCCGTCGATAACTCAGTCACTTTTGTGGCTGACGATCACCATGACAATTGGTCTTTGGCTTGGAGAGAAAGCCAAGATCAAGCATTTCTCACTGGGAGTGACCTGGGTGCTGTTCATCGGCATCGCGTTAGCTTCGGCCGGCGTGAAAATAGACCATTCTGTGGCTCAGTTTGCAAAAGATTTTGGTCTGATTCTCTTTGTGTATTCGATCGGTTTGCAGGTAGGCCCTTCTTTTTCTCCGTTTAAACGCGGCGTACTGCGACTCAATATGTTGGCTGCAGCAATCGTGTTGCTGGCCTGTGTATGTACGATAGCGTTGCATTACATCACCGGTATAGATATGTCCACATTAGCAGGCGTTATGTCCGGTGCTACCACTTCCACGCCTTCTTTGGCCGCTGCGCAACAGGCCTATTTTGATCTGAAAGGAACAACCAATCCGGATATAGCCACCGGGTATGCTGTAGCTTATCCGCTGAGTATAGTAGGTCTTATTTTGGCATTTGAGCTGGTAAGAAAGGCATTTAGGATCAGTCTGCCGGAAGAGGAAAAACGGCTAAAAGAAGCGGCAAAAGAGACAACGGAAGAGCCTGTCTGCGTTGACATAACGCTCAATAATCCGCAATTAGGTACGCTTACCCTCGATGAGTTGCTCCAACTCTGTCCGGTGAAGGAAATCGTTGTTAGTCGTGTAATTAGACCGGATGGATCGGATGAACTGGTGAACGAACAGACAACATTCCGAAACGGCGATACGCTGCGTATTCTGACGGAGAAACAATATATCAATTCGTTGCGGTTGCTGGGGAAGATGGAGAACTATGATTTACATGTGCAGAGCGAAAAATCCGATCACCTGATATCGCGTCGTATTGCTGTCACACGGCCGGAATGCAACGGAAAACGCATACGTTCGTTTAATCTGCGCCAACAATATCACGCTACGATCACGCGTGTCAATCGCGCAGGTATAGACTTGCTGGCTACTCCCGATATGATCCTTCAACTTGGTGACCGACTGATGGTGGTAGGCAATAAAGAGGATGTGAGCAGAGTGGCCGAGACATTCGGTAACGAGTTGAAGCGACTGGATGTACCGCATCTTCTGCCGGTTTTCTTTGGCATCGTATTGGGTATCTGCGTAGGTCTTTTACCTATTCCTATTCCGGGAATGGGTACAACGTTCAAACTGGGCTTGGTAGGCGGTTCGCTTATTGTGGCTCTGTTGATCGGTCATTACGGACCGTACTATAATATGGTCACTTTTTCCACCACTTCGGCCAATATGATGTTGCGGCAGGTGGGATTGACACTCTTCCTTTCCGCCCTTGGTCTCTCCGTAGGAGAGAATTTCATCCCGACAGTGATCAATGGCGGTTATTTGTGGATCGGATACGGCTTCTTGATTACTATCATTCCGTTGCTGGCAGTAGGTGCTTTTGCCTACAAAGTACTGAAGATGAATTATTTCAATGTAGTAGGTTTGATGGTAGGTTCCATGACATGTGCTATGGCTCTGCCATATGCTCAGTCGCTATCCAATGAAAACAACCAGGCTGCAGTTTGTTATGCTACGTTAAGCCCGTTTACGACGCTGCTGCGTGTTATGGCAGGACAACTTATCGTGCTGATTTTCTGTAGTTTCACTTCGGCCGATAGCATTCAGCCGCAGATACTGCCTAATACGGTCAATACGGTCATTGGCGAGGAATATGGTCCTACGCTCACGATGGATGATAATACTCTGTATTTTGTGGGGCTTCATCGCTTTGATACCAATGAGAGTGAAGACATATTTGTCTCACGCAGAGAT
>JAGCFY010000064.1 GCA_017649845.1 Paludibacteraceae bacterium | reverse complement strand
TTCGCCTTGGTGACCGGTTGGTGCAGCATGCAGATATTCGTCGCTCAGCAGCGTATAAATAATGGCTTTACGCACGTATTTACCATTCTCTACCTGACGGAAATATGCGGCTCTAGGATCTTTATCCACACCTACAGTAATCTCATTCACGCGGGGCAGCGGATGTAGCACGATCATTGATGGTTTGCCTAATGCCATCAGCCTTTCATCCAGGATAAACGAATCCTTGAGGCGCTCGTATTCATCGCGGTCGGCAAAACGCTCCTGCTGCACGCGGGTCATATAGAGCACATCTACTATTGGCATTGCTTCTTCAAGCGTCGTGACTTCAGTGTAGGCATCGCCCAATTCGGCTTTCATATAATCCGGAAGAGCCAATTCTTTCGGTGCGATAAGCACGAAATGAACGCCTTGATACCGCCTCATCGCTTTGATAAGCGAATGTACCGTACGACCATATTTGAGATCACCGCAAAGCCCTATCGTCAGATGGTCAAAACGGCCTAATTCACGCCGAATCGTCAGCAGGTCAGTCATCGTCTGAGTAGGATGACTATGACCTCCGTCACCGGCATTGATCACCGGGATACGGCTGAACTCACTGGCTACCCGCGGCGCTCCTTCTTTATAATGGCGCATGGCGATAATATCGGCGAAGGCACTTACTACGCGTACCGTGTCGGCTACCGTTTCTCCTTTGCTCACCGAGGACGAACGGGCGTCGCTGAAACCTAATACCTGACCGCCTAACTCCATCATTGCCGCCGTAAAACTAAGGCGGGTACGCGTGCTCGGTTCGTAGAAGAGCGTAGCTAATTTCTTACCTTTGCATGCCTCTGCATACTGCTGCGGATGAGCGATGATATCCAGCGCACGAAGAACGATTTTCTCTATCTCTTGTGTCGTGAGGTCGGTCGAGTCTAATAGATGTCTCATAAGTTATTTCTAAATTGTATCAATTCGTTTTTCTCTTTATCGGAAATATATCCTTCTTTGACGGCCACTTCGGCAAGCACATCCAGATTACTGAGGCTATGGTTCTCCACTTTTGCAACCGCCAAACGGTCAATTCCTTTCTTCATACCATAGGTAAATATCGACACGATGCCTAATACCACCGCTTCCGCTTGGCGTAGCACTTCCACCACCTCGAGACAACTGCCGGCCGTAGAGATCAGATCTTCTACCACCACCACTTTCTGTCCGGGCAACAGCTTACCTTCTATCTGATTCTGCCGTCCATGATCTTTGGCACCTGAACGCACGTATCCCATTGGCAAATTCATCTTCGTCGCCGTGATAGCGGCATGCGCAATACCGGCTGTAGAAGTACCCATCAGTATTTCCGCCTCTGGGTAGTATGTGCGAATCAACTCTACCAAACCGTTCTCTATATCTTCGCGCACTGCTACATCGCTCAATGTCAATCGGTTATCGCAATAGATAGGACTCTTAATACCGCTGGCCCAGGTAAATGGGTCCTTGGGACGCAGAAAAACCGCTTTGATCTGCAGCAAGTCCGCTGCTATTTTCTCACTCAATATCATAGTACAAACTCTTTTACGCATTTGCGATATGCCGCTACCGGATCTTCGGCGGCCGTGATAGGTCTGCCTACAACGATAAAATCAGATCCTATCTCTTTAGCACGGGATGGCGTAGTAATCCGTACCTGGTCACCCACTTGTCCGTCTGCAAAACGGATCCCCGGTGTTACCGTTAGAAAATCCTCACCGCATTTCTCTTTCACCATGCCTGCCTCAAGCGGCGAACAAACGACACCGTCCAAACCCGCCTCTTTTGCCATCTGCGCGTAGTGACAAACACAATCTGCGATCGAACCGGATATCAGCAGTTCGTTATGCATTCGTTCTTCGCTTGTCGAAGTCAACTGCGTCACTGCCAGTAAGATCGGCCGGGTACCATCTTCACGTGTCAAACCTTTTAAGGCAGCTTCCATCATTGCTTTCGTCCCTGCTGCATGCAAGTTCACCATATCTACTTCCAGTCGTGAGAGCACTCGCATAGCTTTCTCTACCGTATTAGGGATATCATGCAACTTAAGATCTAAAAAGATCTTATGTCCTCTTCTACGCAATTCATGCACGATAGCCGGACCTTCCGCATAATAAAGTTCCATGCCAATCTTCACGAACGGCTTCTCTTCCGTGAACTGGTCCAAAAACGTATAGGTCGCTTCAGCACTCGCAAAATCACAAGCTATGATAACATCTCTTTTCATACAATCCCGATAATATCCTGTAAATGATCTATTCTCATCTCACGCATTACGGCAGGTAATGCTTCTATTATCTCACGGCACACTTGCGGGTTTTGCAGGTTTGCCGCTCCTATCTCTACGGCCGAAGCACCGGCCATCATCATCTCAATCACTTCCTCTGCATTGCTCACGCCTCCGCATCCGATGATGGGTATCCCGGGACATGCTTTGCTCACTTGATTCACCATCCTTAAGGCGATAGGGAACACACCCGGACCGGAATAACCGCCGTAACGATTCGCAATAACGGGCTTGCGGCGACGAATATCGATCCGCATGCCTAATACCGTATTGATTAGACAAAGCCCGTCAGCACCGGCTTCAACACATGCGCGTGCAATAGAAACGATGTCCGTCACGTTCGGACTTAGTTTCATGAATACCGGTTTGTTCGTTACTGCCTTTACTGCCTTAGTCACCTCGGCAGCAGCCTCCGGAGAAGTGCCAAAAGCCATACCGCCGTTATGTACGTTCGGGCAAGATATATTCACCTCCAGGATAGCGGCGTCTGACTCCTTATCTATACGCTCGCAAACATATGCGTACTCATCAATACTGAAGCCGCTGATGTTGGCAATAATAGGACCTCGGTAGAGTTTACGTAAAGCAGGCATCTCATGGGCAATAACTTCGTCCACACCGGGATTCTGGAGCCCGATTGCATTGATTAGCCCGGCAGGACATTCAGCTATCCGCGGCAGCGCATTGCCGTAACGAGCCTCGAGCGTTGTGCCTTTGGTAGCAATAGCCCCAAGGATATTCAGATCGAACCATTCGCTCATCTCTTGACCGAATCCGCATGTTCCGCTCGCCGGAATTACCGGATTCTGCAATGCAATATGTCCGAGTTTTACTTTCATTTCTATACCATAAGTGTCTCTGCGTTGAACACCGGTCCTTCTTTGCATACGCGTCGAAATCCCTCTTTGGTTTCTATCGTGCACCCCATGCAAATCCCTACTCCGCATCCCATTCGTTCTTCCATACTCATTTGACCGTTTGTACCTATCTGCTGCAGAATAGCTCGCAACATCGGCATCGGTCCACAAGCAAAATAATATGGCGCGGGAGTGTCGATCACGTCGGTCACTACGCCTTTCGTGCCGTAACTGCCGTCCATCGTACAAACAGTAACGCTGCATCCAAAAGTCTGAAACTCATTCTCGCCAAAGACCTCGTGCGCCGTGTTAAAACCCATCACGACACGCACTTGTTTACCCGCTTCGCGCAGTTTTTTGGCTGCATAGATAAGGGGTGGCACTCCTACTCCTCCGCCAATCAACAACACTTCATCACCACCTTGCGTCAGGTCGTAACCATGACCAAGACCCGTGAGCATGTCAATCTCCTCACCAGACCTCATCTGCGCCATACGCGCTGTGCCGGCACCTACTATCTTGTAGATGATCGTCAGTCTGTCACCTTCTATATCGCTTACCGAAATTGGACGACGCAGGTATAATCCCGGTATTGCTATCTCTACAAACTGACCGGGCACTATCCCTTCTGTCCTGCCTCGCAAGACCATCCGGCATACTCGCTCTGCGATCTGCTCATTGCGCTCTATTGTCCAAACTCCTTTCAAATCTTCAAATCTTACATTTTCGAATCTTCAAATACCACTTCCCCTCTAACCTCGTTCTTGATGCATTTTCCATAGACCTCCCACCCCGCGAACGGCGTGCTCTTGCCTTTGGAAACGAACTGCGCGGGGTCAATCGTATAATGCGCGTCCAAGTCGAAAGTAGTCCAACTGTCCTCAGCCAGACCCATTATCTCGCGCCCACGCGTGCTCATTAATTCAATAAGGCGTGTCATCGGAATCAGACCGGTCTTAACGAGATAGGTATATAACAACGGGAAAGCGGTCTCTATTCCTACGATACCGAACGCACTCCGGGCCAATCCTTTGCTTTTCTCCTCAGCGCTATGCGGCGCATGATCAGTAGCTATCACATCGATTGTGCCATCCGCTATTCCTGCGAGCAACGCCATCTGATCAGACACATCGCGGATAGGTGGGTTCATCTTCCAGCATCCGTCTTCGTGTATCATCCGGTCGTTGAGCAGTAGATAATGCGGCGCGGTTTCGCATGTGACAGAGATTCCGCTCATTTTGGCCTCGCGGATCAGTTGCACACTCTCTTTAGTCGAAATATGGCAAACATGCAACCGGCATCCTGTCTCTTCACTCAACCGGATATTGCGTTCAATCTCCCGCCATTCGCTCTCGGAGCAGATACCTTTGTGGCCGTGCAAACGGGCATAAACACCATCGTGAATATAACCGCCACGAAGCATACTGTTTACCTCGCAATGCTCTACGATCATACTGTCTGCCGCTGCTATCCGCTCCATCGCCTCACGCATCAGCCCTTCGTCCTGGATGCCACGACCATCGTCCGAAAAACCAGGCACCAACGGAGCCAACTGCTCTATATTAACGAGTTCACCCTCGCCTTGTTGGCCGAGGGTGATACTTGCATACGGATGGACGCCAATGCGGCTGTCACGCGCAATGATAGCCGTCTGCGCGGAGAGATGATCAAGGCTGTCTGGCGCAGGAAGAACATTGGGCATGGTAAACACGTCGCTATAGCCCGCGCGAGCGGCAGCCGAACTACCCGAGAGGATAGTCTCTTTATAAGCGAAGCCCGGCTCACGGAAATGCACATGCAGATCCACTAAACCGGGTATTCGTATTTTTCCTAACAGACTCATTGCGATTTATAACGTTTATACTCCCATATGGAAGCAGTATCAAAAATCGAATGCAAAGGTACAAAGATTTTTCTGATTATGCAAATTTAAATGCATCTATTTCTATTTTGCCAACTAAAGTTGACATTTTGCTCTTTTACCCGGTTACCTCCGTGAACACTCTATTGTTTCTCAACAAAATGGATGAAAGCCTGATTAACGAGGTAGTTGCCGCCGGGAGTGGGATAATTACCGGAAAAATACCAGTCACCAGGATGATTTGGACACGCTGCGTGGAGGCCGTCGAGAGTTTGGAATACAAACTCAACAGGTGCTTGCATGCCTGAGGGGCGGAGCATAAGCGCCATCTGGCGGTTGATATCCTCTACCGAGAAAGGCTCATAAATCGCAAGCACACAGTTCTTTTGCTCTTGTTTGGGTTTACGGATCTCTGCCAAACAAGCATCATATGTATCCTGGATAATATGTGTCAATCCGCACTCCTTGAGCAACACAATCGCTGCACGGAAGGCGCAGAACTCCTCCAGCCTTGCCATATCGATTCCATAATAATCAGGGTAACGGATCTGCGGTGCGCTAGAAGTCATCACGATCTTCTTGGGATGTAGGCGGTCAAGGATTTTAAAAATACTCTCACTAAGGGTTGTACCGCGAACCACGGAATCGTCAATAATAACAAGGTTATCTTCATAAGGTCGCAGCGAACCGAACGTGATGTCATAGACGTGCGACGCCAGATCATTGCGAGAACCGGCTTCGGTTATAAACGTGCGGAGTTTAATATCTTTCCACGCCACTTTCTCACATCGGATGGTAAGTCCTCTACTACGCAAACCCTCTACCATGCCGTAGAAAGCCACCTCTGCGGTGTTAGGAATGAAGGAGAAAACCGAATGATCGGTGTCATAATCTATCGCTTTGAGGATTGTGTCTGCCAATTGAACGCCCAATTGTTTGCGCTCTTGGTAAATGTCTCTGTCAGAGCCTCGACTGAAATAGATGCGCTCAAAAGAGCACGAAGCGGGTTGTTGTGCTTTCAGGATTGTTTCCAAAGAGGAGGTACCGTTTTTATGAATGATCAGTGCTTGTCCTGCAGGCAGTTCATGCACTTGCTCACAAACAAGATCAAAGGTCGTTTGAAGCACCGAACGTTCGCTCGCTAATGCGATGACTTCGTCATCTTGGTAGTAGAACGCAGGACGAATCGCCCACGGATCACGTACAGCGAACATCTCTCCGGAGCCCGTCATGCCGCACATGACATAACCGCCGTCATAATCCGCCATCGTCGTTTGAAGGACGTTCTTCATCTGTACATGTTCCTCGATGTAACACGTAATGTCTGTATTCTCCAAGCCTTGCTCTTTGGCCTCGACAAAACAACGCTCCACCTCGCGATCGAGGCGGTGTCCCATCCATTCGAGGGTAATATACGAGTCGCTATAAATACGCGGGGATTGACCTTGACGTACGATCTTATCAAATATCTCGTCAATATTGGTCATATTAAAATTGCCGCAGAGACAGAGGTTCTTGGCCCTCCAGTTGTTTCTGCGCAGGAAGGGATGAACGTATTGGAGTCCGCTCTTGCCGGTTGTCGAATAGCGCAAGTGACCCATATACAACTGCGCATCGGTCCATTCAGGCGTGATGCGCGAGAAGATCTCGGTAATGGCATCTTTGCCGAGGGCTTTCTCGCGGAACATATACTCCGTTCCGACGGGCGCATCCATGTTCACGCACGCGATACCTGCTCCCTCTTGACCGCGGTTATGCTGCTTCTCCAGCATCAGATAGAGTTTATTGAGGCCATACGAGGAAGTACCGTATTTTTGCTGATAATACTGTTGCGGTTTGAGTAATCTCACTAATGCCACACCGCATTCATGTTTCAGTTGCTCCATAAAATATATAGATGCGTTACACTACTCTACCGTCACCGACTTAGCTAAGTTTCGCGGTTGATCAACGTCGCAGCCTTTGACAACCGCGATATGATACGCCAGCAGTTGTAACGGAATAACCGTTAAAAGAGGCGTGAGACATTCTTCCGTCTCGGGCACCTCGATGGTATAATCTGCAATTTTGGAAACCAGTTCATCTCCTTCCGTTACCACGGCAATGACTCTACCCTTGCGGGCCTTAATCTCCTGGATATTGCTTACCACTTTCTCGTACGTGCCGCAATGCGGAGCCACCACGACCACCGGCATCTCCTGCGAAATCAATGCTATCGGTCCGTGTTTCATCTCCGCTGCCGGATAACCCTCTGCATGGATGTATGATATCTCTTTGAGTTTGAGCGCTCCTTCCATCGCCACGGGGTAGTTATATCCACGGCCGAGATAAATGAAGTTCTGGGCATACGTAAAGGTCTTCGCAAAATCTGCTATACGCTTGTTCTGACCTAACATCCGCTCTATCTTATCGGGGATCTGTCCCAACTCGCGTACAATGGTCAGATATTGCTCTTCACTCATCGTCCCTTTCTCTTTGCCTATACAGAGGGCCAGCATTGTGAGAGCTGTCACTTGCGCGGTAAAGGCTTTGGTACTGGCCACTCCTATCTCCGGTCCTACGTGCGTGTAACAACCGCTATCGGATAGCCGTGGGATAGAAGCGCCTACGACATTACAGATCGAGAAGATAAATGCTCCTTTCGATTTGGCGAGCTGTATCGCCGCGAGTGTATCTGCCGTCTCACCGGATTGCGAGATAGCGATAACCACATCATCTTTGTTAATGACGGGTTTGCGATAGCGGAACTCGGACGAATACTCCACCTCCACAGGTATCTGCGCAAACTCTTCGATAGCGTACATCGCGATGAGTCCGGCATGCCAACTGGTGCCGCAGGCAGTTATAATAATTCGCTTGGCGTTTAGAAACCGCTCTTTATTATCGATAAAACCGGATAAAGCGATATTATCCTGTCGTATATTAACGCGGCCGCGCATGGAATCGGTCAGCGTACGGGGTTGCTCGAAGATCTCCTTGAGCATAAAATGCGGGTAGCCGCCTTTTTCCAGTTGGCTTAAGGATAGTTCCAACCGCTTGATCTCAGGGGTTTTGGCTACGTTGTTAATTGTGGTAATATCTACTCCTTTTGCCGTAGTACCTTGCTCTTTGGTACTTACCACAACAACCTCTTCATCTTCAATATAGATGACTTTATCGGTATATTCGACAATAGGGGTAGCATCCGAAGCGACGAAATATTCCTCTTCTCCTATTCCTACCACAAGCGGTGAGCCTTTTCTGGCCGCAATGAGTGTATCGGGATGTTCCTTATCCAGAATTGCAATAGCGTAGGCTCCGATAACCTGCTGGAGCGCCAGCTGAACAGCTGTTTTCAAATTTACATGCTGATTGAGTTGGGTATATTCGATGAGTTGGACGAGGACTTCGGTATCCGTATCAGAGCGAAAAGTATAGCCTTCTCCCTGAAGTCCGGCCTTGAGTACGCCGTAGTTCTCGATGATACCGTTATGGATGATAGCCAGACGCTCGCTCTCCGAGTAATGCGGATGAGCGTTCGTCGTATTGGGTTCGCCATGAGTAGCCCACCGTGTGTGCGCGATGCCTATCGTACCTCCCGTATCTTTGTCGACGCAGTATGTCTCCAGTTCGGCTACTTTCCCTTTTGCCTTGTACACGTTCAGTTGTCCTTTCCCGTTGATAAGCGCCACGCCCGCACTGTCATACCCTCGGTATTCCAAGCGATGAAGCCCCTTAATTAAAATCGGATATGCCTCGCGCGTACCGATATATCCTACTATTCCACACATGGTATTATTTATTATTTTTTTTACTTACAAGTTTGAATAAAACTAATGAAGAGAGGATGCGGATGAAGTACCGTAGACGTATATTCCGGATGATATTGCGTTCCGATGAACCACCGATGAGTAGGTATTTCCACGATTTCCACTAAATTAGCAGATGGATTGATACCTACACACTGCATGCCGTTTTGCTCATATTCCTCTTTATAGGCATTATTAAATTCATAACGATGGCGATGGCGCTCCATGATAATAGAGTGCTGTCCGTAAGCCTCATAGGCACGACTTCCCGCCCGTAATGCACAGGGATAAGCCCCGAGACGCATTGTGCCGCCTTTATCCATAATATTTTTCTGCTCTTCCATGAGATCAATTACGTTATGCGGCGTCTTGTTGTCCATCTCACGGCTGTTAGCATCTTTGTATCCTAACACATTACGGGCAAACTCAATGACCATCATCTGCATACCAAGACAAATGCCGAACGTAGGGATATTGTGTATCCGCGTATATTGTGACGTGATGATTTTACCTTCTATACCGCGTTGCCCGAATCCCGGACAAATTACAATACCTGCCATGCCGGCTAATTGCTCGGCCACATTTTCACTGGTTATTTGTTCGCTGTTGATAAAATGGAGTATCGTCTTCACATCATTGTAAATACCGGCGAGGTTAAGACTCTCACGGATGCTCTTGTAGGCGTCCTGCAGATCGTATTTACCGACGAGACCTATATGTATCTCGCGCGTGGCACGACGCTGTTTATCAAGAAAATCGAGCCATGACTGCATGTCGGGTTGTTCGCTGAGTGGCAAACCTACCTTGCGCAGAATGGCCGCGTCAAGACCTTGTTGCTGCATGCTAACAGGCACCTCGTAGATACTGGGCATATCTTCGCTAAGAAAAACGCAGTTCAGCTCGACATTGCAGAAGGACGCTACCTTCGCCCGCATAGCATCTTCCAAATGTCGTTCTGTACGCAGAACAAGGATATCGGGTTGTATGCCCATGCCCTGCAACTCTTTGACGCTGTGTTGAGTCGGTTTGGTCTTCATCTCCTCTGCCGCTTTGAGATAAGGCACATATGTCAGATGCACACATACGGCTCTGCGGCCGAGTTGCCATCGCAACTGACGGATAGCCTCCATAAAAGGGGCACTTTCTATATCACCGATAGTGCCACCGACTTCCGTAATGACAAAGTCGAGGTGCTCATCCGGTTCGTCCATTCGCAACATGCGCCGTTTGATTTCGTCTGTGATATGCGGAACCACTTGAATAGTCTTCCCCAGATAGTCTCCACGGCGCTCACGATCAATGACTGTTTTATAAATGCGGCCAGTAGTAATGGAATTATGTTGTGTGGTGTGGATACCTGTGAATCGCTCATAGTGACCGAGATCAAGGTCTGTTTCCATGCCATCCATAGTTACATAACACTCGCCGTGTTCGTACGGGTTAAGTGTACCCGGGTCAATGTTGATATACGGATCGAATTTCTGGATAGTAACTTGGTAACCACGTGCCTGGAGCAGTTTACCGATACTGGCGGAAATAATACCCTTACCAAGCGACGATACAACACCACCGGTAATGAAGATGTAATTCGTTTTTTTATTCATTTATCCGACGTTTTTCATTCTGTCTAAAGCCTTTTCACAGTCACAGCGATCCGAGAACGCAGAGAAGCGGACATACCCTTCTCCGGATGGTCCGAAACCCGCCCCGGGAGTACATACAATATGACAGTCATTGAGTAAATGGTCGAAAAAAGACCAAGAGTTGTATTCTTTGGGTACCCGACACCATATGTAGGGTGCGTTCTTTCCCCCATACACTTCATACCCCATTTCTCTCAAACTATTCGACAACAGCAGTGCCGTGCCTTTGTAATGAGACAGGTTGCTTTGTATGCTTGCCTTACCGGGATGTGTATAGGTAGCTGCAGCTGCACGCTGCGCCACGTATGCCGTGCCGTTGTATTTGGTACATTGACGCCGCATCCACATCGCTTGCAGGCCGGTCTGTTTGGGAACCACTGTATAGCCGCAACGAACAGCCGTAAAGCCCGAGGACTTACTATAACTGTGAACTTCGATAGCCACCTCTTTAGCACCATCTATTTCATAAATCGAATGAGGAATATCCTCATCTTCGATAAAGGCCTCATACGCCGCATCGAAAATGATAATACTGTGATGAGCACGGGCATAATCCACCCACAACTTCAGTTGTGAGCGCGTCAACACAGCACCGGTCGGGTTGTTTGGAAAACATAAATAGATGATATCTACCGATTCATGCGGCAGTTCCGGTACAAAACCATTCCCTGCATGGCAAGGCAGAAAAACGATTTCTCGTCCTGCCATGATACTGGAGTCTACATAGGCCGGATAAGATGGGTCTAGAATGGCCACTCGGTTATTACTTTCAAATAGTTCACTCAAATTACCAAGGTCGCTGCCGGCACCTTCGGAGATAAATACCTCTTCGAGATCCAATTCCACACCACGTGGGCGATAGTCATTGGCTATGATGAGCTGTCTCAACCATGCGTAGCCCTCTTCCGGACCATACCCGCGGAAGGTTTCCGGATGCGCCAGTTCTTCTACTGCGCAATGCATGGCATCCACTATCGGCTTCGGTAGTGGAAGAGTCACATCCCCAACCCCAAGACGTAAGATATCCGCATCCGGATGAGTCTGCTGGAAAGATTCTACGCGATAACTAATCTCCTTAAAGAGGTAGTTATTCGGAAGTTGCTGGAAATGAGTATTGATATACATAGTTATTCCTCCAGAATATAGTCACCTCGACAGACTTCCGTTGCCTCACCGGTCATAAAGATATCTCCTCGCTCGTCACGATACACGGATATTTCACCACCAGGCATGAGCACATGTACTTCATGGTCAGTTAACCCCTTATCCATAGCCTCCACAGCGGTAGCACATGCTCCCGTTCCGCAAGCCATCGTCTCGCCTGAACCGCGCTCATGTACACGCATGCGAATCGTTTGTCGATCAAGCACATACGCGCATTCGATGTTCGTATTCGCGCGTAAGTCGGCATATTGCGAATCTGTACACAGGTGTTCAAAGAACGAGTTCAATTCGTTCGGTCTCTCGACAAAGAAGACCTTATGCGGGTTGCCTATGGTTTTACCCATGTTGACCGTAACAAGTGTCACTTTTTCATCTTCCGTTTGTATAGATATCTGCTTGATACCTGACAGGGTCTCAAGAGTCATCTTCATGCCGCATCGCCCGCTCTCATAGAGGTATTTCCCGATACAACGGGCCGCATTGCCGCACATCTTCGCTTCTGAACCATCAGCATTGAAGATGCGCATCTGGGCGTCTGCCACTTTGGAGGGCAAAATCAGGACCAAACCATCCGAGCCGATACCGCGATGTCGGTCTGATACGCGCCGCGCCAAATCGGTCAAATCCGTTTTTGTAATCATTTGGGCGGTCTGCGGGGAGAAACAATCTACATAGATATAATCGTTTCCCAAACCATGCATCTTAATAAACGGCAGGGTACGCATCTTATCGGATGAACATCAGTTCGCGATATTTAGGCAACGTCCATAGTTCGTCATCAACAATCAATTCAAGGGCGTCGGCATGTTTACGTATCTCAGCCATCAGCGGCAGAACGGTATCGTGATAAGCGATGGCTTTGCTGCGTTCATCCGGTTGACGGTTGGCTTTATGGCGAACCTCTGTCATGGTCTCCACGCCTTTGAAGATCGCTTTCGAGTGTTCCTCTATCTGACGGATAATACTGTAGTCCATCTCATTGAGACTCAATGTCTCATCGGCGGAGAACACCTGTTTTACCGTCTGTACATTATTGAGGAGCATCGTCTGATACCGTTTGGCTGCCGGCAATACATGATTAACGACCAAATCTCCCAACACCCTACTCTCTATCTGCAGTTTCTTGGCGTACGTTTCCCATTTGACTTCACTACGGCTACGCAACTCCGCCTCATTCAACACGCCTGTGGTCTGGAACATACGGATTGTGCTCTCCGATAAGTAACGGTCAATAACCAGAGGAACACTCGTCTCGCAATCGAGTCCGCGCTTCTCGGCTTCTTTTTTCCATTCTTCGCTGTACCCGTTTCCTTCAAAACGAATGGCTTTGCATTCTACGATATAACCGCGGATGATATCAAACAACACCCTCTCTTTGGGTTCGCCGGCTTCTACACGACGATCCACTTCCGTCTTGAATAGCATCAACTGTTCGGCTACCGCCGCATTGAGAGCTAACATCGCAGCGCCGCAATTGGCACTCGAACCTACTGCACGGAACTCGAAACGGTTACCGGTGAACGCAAAAGGAGATGTACGGTTTCTGTCCGTATTGTCCAGCAAAATCTCAGGAATATTGCTTACACCTAATTTCATCTCTTTCTTGGCATTGATGATAATCGCCTCTTCGGCACTCGCGTGCTCCAACTTTTCCAACACCTCTGTGATCTGCTTGCCCAGGAAAACGGAGATGATAGCTGGAGGAGCTTCATTGGCACCCAGACGATGCTCATTGGTGGCACTGACAATAGAAGCTTTGAGCAAACCGTTATGACGATGAACAGCCATCAGCACGTTCACCAAAAAAGTAATAAACTGCAAGTTCTGATACGGGTTCTTGCCCGGAGCCAACAGGTTCACGCCGGTATTGGTTGCCAGACTCCAGTTACAGTGCTTGCCGCTTCCGTTCACTCCGGCAAATGGTTTCTCATGCAGCAATACGCGGAAATGATGTTTCTGCGCCACACGCTCCATTATACTCATTACCAGCAGGTTATGATCGTTTGACAAGTTGACGTCCTCATAAATAGGCGCCATCTCGAATTGGTTCGGTGCCACCTCGTTATGTCTCGTGCGCACAGGTATACCTGCGCATAATGCTTCATATTCTAAATCGCGCATGAACGCGAGCACGCGTTGAGGGATAGCTCCGAAATAATGATCTTCCAACTGCTGGCTCTTGGCACTGTCGTGACCCATCAGCGTACGACCGGTCAGCATCAGATCCGGACGAGCCATATACAGCGATTCGTCCACCAGAAAATACTCTTGCTCCCATCCTAAATTGGCATGTACATGCTTCACGGTCTTGTCAAACAATCCGCAAACCTCGCGCGCTGCATGGCAAAGCGAAGCGGTAGAACGAATCAGAGGCGTCTTGTAATCCAGCGCCTCACCCGTATAGGCGACAAAAACAGTAGGAATACAAAGCGTATCGCCTATCAGGAACACCGGACTGGAAGGATCCCATGCCGAATAACCGCGGGCCTCAAACGTATTACGGATACCGCCCGAAGGAAACGATGAAGCGTCCGGCTCCTGTTGATACAGACTGTCGCCGCTGAACTCTTCCACCAACTTACCGTCTTTGGTCAGCGAGAAGAACGCATCGTGCTTCTCTGCAGTACCACCTGTCAGAGGCTGAAACCAGTGAGTGAAATGCGTTGCCCCGTGGTCCATAGCCCATTTGCGCATACCGATAGCTACATTGCCTGCTATATCGCGATGGATCGTGCGGCCGTTATCTACATCGTCAAAGAGCTGCTCAAGCACTTCCTCGGCAATATATTCTTTCATTTTTGCACGAGTAAACACGTCGCGGGCGAAGAAATCCTTCACACGTTCGTTCTCTTGTGCACTACTTGGAATTACGTGAGCAAAACTATGCTCTTTTGCGGTTTTTAACGCTTCGAATCGAACATTACTCATGTTTTTGATGCTGTTTTTGGTTTTTAATCCGATTGATTTTCAAAATCAGCCGCAAAAGTACTACATTTTTTTTATATATGCAAATTATTTGACAAAAAAAGTATAAAAAAATTTGCATATGTGTAATTTTTGTTGTACCTTTGCGGAAAATTTAATACCCAAACATGACTGACGAACGCTATTTACGCCTATTAAGCGAGAAATTTCCGAACGCACAAAGTGTAATTACCGAGTTAATCAACTTGCGCGCTATCCTCTCTTTGCCGAAAGGAACTGAGCATTTTGTTTCCGACCTGCACGGAGAATCTATGGCTTTCATTCATATGATCAAAAACGCCTCCGGAGTGGTGCGCAAAAAAGTGGATGAAGTATATGGAGACACCATCTCCGAGGAAGAGAAACGAGCTATTTGTGCACTCATCTATTACCCCGACGAGAGGATGGAACTGATCCGCCGGTTCTATGCTGGAGAAGAAGTGGACGGATTGTTCAAAACCAATTCGCAAATATCTCATCTCCCTACTCTTGAGGAATGGTATCGCACGCGCTTGCATCAGGTCGTTAATATCGCACGTGCGGTAACCATAAAATATAGCCGTTCCAAAGTTCGTCGGCTTCTGCCCGAAGGATACGAGTATATCATCGGTGAATTGTTGCATGAATCGAATCTGGAGCAACACGACCGCCAGACATACTACAATGCCATCATTGATGCCATCATTGAAACCGGATGTGCCGAAGATCTTATTATCGTCATCTCTTATCTTATTCATTCTCTGACGATTGACACGTTGCATATCGTAGGAGACATCTTTGATCGTGGACCGGGTGCCAGCAAAATTCTCGATGTTCTCTCTACCGTTCGCGACTACGATATCCAGTGGGGAAACCATGATATCGAATGGATGGGGGCTATGGCGGGAAATATGGCGCTTTTGGCTACTGTGCTCCGTGTCTCTATTCGCTATGCCAATATCGAAACCCTCGAAGAGGGTTATGGTATCAACCTCCTTCCGCTCGCCAATTTCGCTATGACGATCTACGGCGACGACCCGTGTACTATTTGGCAGACCAAGGATTTTGAGAATAATCCTCGTCTTACCCGCTCTGCCCAGCTGATGGCGAAGATGCACAAAGCCATCTCCATCATCCAGTTCAAACTGGAAGGTCAGACCGTACTTCGCCACCCCGAATGGCATATGGACCATCGCGCAGTGCTTGACAAAATTGACCAACTCGACCTGCTGGACACCAACCTGCCGACAATTGACCCGGCGCATCCATACGAACTGAGCCAGTATGAGCAGGACTTAATGAACCAGCTCTGGCGCTC
>JAGCFY010000063.1 GCA_017649845.1 Paludibacteraceae bacterium | reverse complement strand
ATGCAAGAGTCCAAATATTGTTCGGCAGCGAACATATTCATGCCCACTGCCAAAACAAGTACTATGTGCAGTAGTCGTTTCATCATGTTATAAGGCTACTGACAAATATTGTGCCAATTAGTAATTTAAAGCGAAGACCACTCTTCCTGCCGAAGGTTTTCCGGTTACCATGCAAACACCCGGTTCATTCTTATGTCCGGGCAGGTCTGCCAGAGGAATACAACGGATAGTAGCTTTCGTTTCGTCTTTGATGCGTTGCTCGGTCTCTGCCGTTCCATCCCAATGGGCTAACAGGAAACCGCCTTTCTTCAATTCCTCTTTAAACTCATCGTAAGAGTTCACTTCACGCGTGTTGGCAATACGGAAATCGAGTGCTTTCTGGAGCAGATTCTTCTGAATTTCTTCCAGCAGATTCTTCACGATTTCCACGATTCCATCGAGAGAAATCGTCTCTTTGCTCTGTGTATCACGACGCGCGATTTCGATCGTATTGTTCTCCAGATCACGACCGCCCATAGCCAAACGAACAGGTACACCTTTCAGCTCATAGTCTGCAAACTTGTATCCCGGCGTATATTTCTCGTCGGTATCTACTTTCACGCGGATACCAAGGGCTTTCAGCTGGTCTGCTATCGGATTGAGTTTGACAAGCAGTTTCTCCAGGTCTTCCGGTTTCTTGAAGATAGGCACGATGACCACCTGAATAGGAGCGAGATGCGGCGGCAGAACAAGACCGTTGTCATCCGAATGGGTCATGATCAGCGCACCCATCAAGCGGGTAGAAACGCCCCAAGAGGTTGCCCATACATATTCGTACTTATTCTCTTTGCTCAGGAACTGAACGTCAAAACTCTTGGCGAAATTCTGTCCCAAGAAATGGGAAGTACCGGCTTGCAGCGCTTTACCATCCTGCATCATTGCTTCGATACAATAGGTATTGAGAGCTCCTGCGAAGCGCTCGTTCGGCGATTTCACACCTTTAAGCACCGGAATAGCCATTACATTCTCCGCGAAATCAGCATATACATCAAGCATCTGACGTGCATAATCTTCCGCCTCTTCTTTGGTAGCATGTGCGGTATGTCCTTCCTGCCAGAGGAACTCCGCCGTACGGAGAAACAGACGTGTACGCATTTCCCAGCGCATCACGTTGCACCATTGGTTGCAAAGAATAGGCAGGTCGCGGTAGGAAGAGATCCAGTTTTTATAAGTGGACCAGATGATTGTTTCCGAAGTAGGACGAATGATCAGTTCTTCCTCCAATTTAGCTTGCGGATCAACAACAACACCTTTGCCATTCGGATCATTCATCAGACGGTGGTGGGTAACAACAGCGCACTCTTTAGCAAAACCCTCCACGTGCTCTGCTTCGCGACTGAGGAATGATTTCGGAATAAGAAGCGGGAAATAAGCGTTCTTCACCCCTTTCTCTTTGAAGCGGCGGTCCAGTTCTGCTTGAATCGTTTCCCATATGGCATAGCCATAAGGTTTGATTACCATACATCCGCGAACGGCACTCTGCTCTGCCAGATCGGCTTTTACTACCAGTTCGTTATACCATTTGGAATAGTCCTCAGAACGAGGAGTTAATTTCTGAAAATTAGCCATATATAAATTTACGATTTTACGATTTATGATGTACGACTTTGATAAAGCGGGTGCAAAATTACACAAAAAAAATGAAATACGCAAAAAAATCTTGCATATATGCAAAAAAAGCAGTAAATTTGCAGCGTAAATTGCAAAATATGGTGCATATGAAAAAGATTCTCTTTTTATCAGGCTTACTCATGGCCACTTTCATCTCACTGAGTGCCGCAAACGTGACATACACGGCGGATAACACTACTATTTTCAAGAACCCCGAGCGCGGTTTTACGGAAGAATTGAATGGTAAAGTATCGGTAAGTAGTCCCTATCGAATCAAAAACCATATCGATAGCAACTGGGGCAAGAATGACAAGATGACGATGCCGGTAGTGCTGTATAACTTTGGTAATTTCAAGAGCCAAGACCTACCAGACGCTATCCTCAATGGCTTTGACGAGGATATGGCGGTATTGCGTTCGATGGGTTTGAAATGCGTATTGCGTTTTGCTTATACGGAGCGTGAGAGCGATAAAGAAGATGCGACACCGGACTGGGTGAAGCGTCATCTGGAACAGTTGAAGCCGCATTTGGCAGCTAACCAAGATGTGATCTATGTATTAGAAGCAGGTTTTGTAGGTGTATGGGGTGAATGGTACTACTCCAACAACTATGGCAACGAGACGCAGCATGTGACGGCAAACCGTCGCAAAGTGATTCAATACCTATTTGCCAACACTCCGAGCGATATGTTTATCCTATTCCGTTATCCGATGATTCAGCAGGAATATCTGAATGACAAGACTCCATTAACCGATGCGGAAGGATTCAGCGGGACAGAGAAAGCACGAATGGGATGTCATAACGATGCATTTTTGCACAACTGGGGCAATATGGGAACCTACGCGAGTGACAACAGTGATGACGATCCAAAAATGCGTCAATACGTAGCTACGCAATGTCTCTACACCCCGAACGGAGGAGAAACGAATATCGATGACGACGATGCACTGGCTGAAAAACGATATACTCAGGCTCCTTCGGAGATGAGCAAATACCACTGGTCTTTCTGCGGTTCGACATATGCTATGCCGGTAATTAGAAGATGGCGGAACAGCGGTCTTTTCGATACACTGAACGTGTATATGGGTTATCGTTATAATCTGCTGGATGCGCAGTACAGCGACCAAGCCGCACCGGGAGGAAAAGCGAATGTATTGATTCATCTGAAAAACGTAGGATACGCTCCCCTTTACAATGAACGTCCGGTATATCTCGTGCTGAAGAACAGCAGCAAGACTTACACATTGAAACTAAAAGCAGACCCGCGTCGCTGGTTACCGAACGGGGCATGGACTCAGATCCGTGAGCAAGTAGATATTCCGTCGGATGTAGCAGAGGGTTCGTATCGCCTCTATCTCTGGATGCCGGATAGACATGAATCGATCAAGAATGACTCGCGTTATGCTGTGCGGTTCGGAAACAAGAATGTATGGGATCAGAATACAGGTTACAATGACCTGAATGCATCGATCACTATCACCAAATCCGCACCGAAAGATCCGGGCGAAATGCCGGAAGGGATAAGCGAAGTACAAGGGAACAATATACCATGTACCAAGGTGCTTCGCGACGGACAACTCATTATTTGCAAAGGAGGGAAAGAATATAATGTATTGGGACACAGTTGTTTTTGATTTAGGCGGCGTGATCATCAATCTGGATGTGCCGCGCTGCGTCAGTAATTTCAAACGCTTAATGCCCGAGGAGAATATCCGTAACATTCTCGGGATAGATGAGGAAGGAGAAGGAGTGGTTGCAGTGAGTGCAGCTACGAAGCAGTTGATGCATGATTACGAATACGGAAATATCTCAACCGATGAGTTTCTAAGTACATTGCAGGAATATTGCTATGCAGGCACGACCATTGAGCAAATCCGCGCGGCATGGCTGAGTATGTTAGATACGCTTCCTCAAGAGCGGTTGGACTATATCGCTTCTTTGCGGGAAAAAGGATACAGGACGATTCTGCTATCCAATTCCAATGAATTGCATTGGGATCCGATATGGAAACAATATCAATTAGGAAACTATTTCGATGTTGTTTTTGCTTCGCACTATCTGCATATGGCGAAACCGAACCAGGAGATTTTCGATCATGTGGTTCGTGAAGCCAAGATCGATTCTGAGCACACTATCTATGTTGATGATTTGGAGAAGAATCGTAAGGCGGGTGAGCGTTTCGCAGGATGGCGGACGGTGGCAAGTATTGACGAACTAAAATCTATGATATGAAAGATATACTGAAGCATTTTGCAATCTGGAACGAAGTAGAAGAGCCGCAGCCGCTGCGCATCGGTTTTATCAATGATTCATTTGTCGTTCCGGCGAAACGAGTAGGAGAAACGGCATATTGTCTCCAGCGCATAAACCATAATATCTTCAAAGATGTGGAAGGTTTGATGCGTAATATAGAGATAGTAACTTCTCATATTCGCGAGAAGTTATTAATCGCCCGTGAGGAAAATATCGAGCGGAAGGTATTGCATCTGATACCGACGAAGGAGGGTAAGCTATTTTACAAGAGTCCTGACGGCAATTACTGGCGGCTCTATGTACTGGTAGAACCGGCTACATCGCAGGAGAAAGTGACCGCCATCTCGGCAGAATTGACGGGCGAAGCCTTCGGTCGTTTCCAATGCCAGTTAGCCGACCTGCCATTTGATGCTTTATGCGAGTCTATTCCCAATTTCCATAACATGGAGTTTAGACTTCAGCAGTTAGATGAAGCGCTGGCAGCAGACGTGGCGGGAAGAAAAGCGGATTGTAAGGATATTATTGCATGGATAGACCAACGTCGTGAGGAGATGTGCTCGGCAGAGCGTTTGTTCCGCGAAGGCAAACTGAAGAAACATATCAACCATTGCGATACCAAGGTAAACAATGTGCTATTTGACGAGAAAGGAAGGCCGATTTGTATTGTAGATCTGGATACGGTAATGCCGGGATTCGTATTTAGCGATTTCGGAGATTTCATGCGTACAGCGGCCAATACCGGTGCGGAAGATGATCCGAATCTGGATAATATCCATGTGGACTTGGAGATCTTCGAAGCTTATGCCCGCGGATATCTAAAAGAAGCTACTTTCCTGACGGCATTGGAAAAAGAGATGCTGCCTTACGGTTGCAGGCTGCTGAGTTATATGCAGACTGTTCGTTTCTTTACCGACTGGCTGAACGGCGACACGTATTACAAGATTGCGTATCCGGAGCATAATTTGGTAAGAACCAAAGCGCAGCTGAGGCTGGTAGAAGAGCAGGAGAAAGTACAGGAAAAGATGAAAGAGATAATAAAGAGACTATCTTAATTTACCATTTACAAGTTCATTTAATTTGAGTCATTTATGATTCTCGATATCAATAAAGTCAATTGGCCGGGCGAGTATCCTTATTGTCCGGAGACAAAGGTAGAAGTGAGCAATGATCACGAGGCATTGTATCTGCATTTCCATGTCAAAGGAGAGCAGTTGCGCGCCGTAACGACGGAAGATCAGGGTCCGGTATGGGAAGATAGTTGCGTAGAGTTTTTCTGCCAAGTGCCGGGAGAGAAGCATTATATGAATTTTGAGACCAATTGCATCGGTGCAATGGTAGGTTCAAGGCGAAAAGGCCGGGCAGAGGATGTAGTGCCGTTTTCTGCCGATGAAATGGGGAGAATAGAGCGTAAATGTACTTTTCCTCGCGAGGCCTTTGAGGAGAAAGATGGAGAATATGAATGGGATGTGGAGATACGTATTCCGTTGGATCTGATATTCAGAGAGACGAAGCCCGTTTTTCCGCAAAAGTTATTGGTCAATTTCTACAAATGCGCCGATAAGACGAAGAATCCCCATTACGTAAGTTGGCAGCCGATACAGCTGCCAACCCCTAATTTCCATTGCCCTGAGTTTTTCGGACAGATTGTATTGGAATAATTATTTTACATCTACCGGCTGTCCCAGTACCGAATATGTGCCGGCAGCATGGTGAATATAAAGATGGCCGTTAAGAAGGAATTTCTGAGCATCAGAGGTTCCTTCTATATTATCTATACCGGTATTGTCAATCACATTCTCCGAAATCCACTGTGCGCCTGCATCGGGAGCAGACCAGTTATTGAGATCATCCGCAGCAAAGGCACCGTAGTAATAGACTTGTCCTACGATAGCCGAAGCATCTGCGCAAGTCTCCTGGGTTCCCCGGTAGATCTCTATGCCATCGGTTGGTGATGTAGGGAAAGCGTTATCCTTGCGCACAATAACCGTTTGTGCATAATCCGGAGCGGGAGAGATATCTCCGCTGAGATGCAAGTCATCCAGATAGAAAGTTCCGTTCACGGCACTACCGGTTGAGACACCGAACGAGATGCGGGCAATGCCTTCCAGCCGATTTTTTTCGTCTGTATTGCTGTACCAATCAAATGATTGCAGGGTTCGTAAGTCCAGTGTAATATCTTGCCAAGTGTTTTTAGAAAGTGT
>JAGCFY010000062.1 GCA_017649845.1 Paludibacteraceae bacterium | reverse complement strand
TGCAAACTTTTATTTCATAAAAAGTAGTACCTTTGCACCCGAAAAAATAACGTTTCGCATATTATGAAAAAGTCTCTATTTTCGATTATTGCTTTCGTAGCCCTCGTAATGACGGCATGTAACGGACAAAAAGCAGAAGAAACAGGAGGTCCTGCGGACAAGATTCTGCTGAAAGATTTTGCTCCGGTAGTGGTGAACAACCTTCCGGTGACCTATGTAGAGCGCGCTAAATACGATATCATCGATATGCACGCCCATGATTATGCTGCAACAGAGGAAGAGATTGCACAATGGTGCAAGACGATGGACGAGGTAGGTGTACTGAACACGGCGGTAATGCATTGCTCGTGGATCGGCCGTCCGTTCGAGGAGTATGTAGCGGCTTACGATGCGCATAAGGACCGTTTCCGTTTCTGGTGCTGCTTCGACTATACCGATATGAGTGAGGAAGGTATTCAGAAGGCTTGCGAGACGCTGGAGCGCTATCATGAGATGGGTGCGATCGGTGTAGGTGAGTTAGGCGACAAGGGCGAAGGCGATACTTATGCACGTCCGGGCGACGGAACAGGTATCCATATCGACGACCCGCGTATCCAGCCGCTGATTGCGAAAGCAGGCGAGTTGAAGATGCCGATCAGCATCCATATCGCCGAGCCGTACTGGATGTACCTGCCGATGGACGAGACGAATGACGGTTTGCTGAACGCCGTAGTATGGCACGTAGATACGACTAACTGCCTGGGTTACAACGCATTGGTTCAGACCTTCGAGAACGCTTTACGCGAGAACCCGAACACGATCTTTATCGCTTGCCACTATCTGAATATGAGTCACGACTGGCCGCGTCTGGGTGCGCTGCTGGACAAATATCCGAACATGTATGTAGATATCGCAGCCCGTGTGGCAGAGTCCGCGCACACGCCGCGCGCTACGCGTGAGTTCCTTATTAAATATCAGGACCGCGTGCTGTTCGGAACCGACAACGGTATGAGTCCCGAGATGTACCGCACAATCTTCCGCGTGCTGGAGAGCAATGACGAGCATTTCTATTGCCCGGAGCTGGGTTACCACTGGGCTCTGAGCGGATTTAATCTGCCGGACGAGGTGCTGAAGAAGATCTATCACGACAACGCAGAACGGATTTTGACAGAGTATAAGTAAAGACCCTACCCGACCTCCCCTCAAGGGGAGGGGGATAATTGAATAATGAAGTTTTTATGAAAAAGTCATCTTACATAGCCTTAGGTATTCTGGCTTTGGTGCTGGCAGGATGCACGAAGCCGGATACAGAGCGCTTGATCTGCGCCGAAGCGGACATGCAATCGTTCCCGTACAGCGAGAACGGTTTGCGCGTTGTAAAGCATCAGACGATTACGCCGGTAGAAGGAGTAGAGGGTCTGGAGGTTGTGGAGACTTTCTTTGTCAATGAAGGCAAGCCTGTTACGGTAAAGGGATATGAACTTCTGCGGACGGAGATGGAGGCGAAGGACAGCGTCGTTTGGTCGCTTCAGCCGAGCAGCACGAGCGCCCGTATGGACTGGGTACTGCCGGTAACCGAAGGATTCCAGAAAGACAACTACCTGGGTATGAACAACTCCGACTACGGAGGCGGTATTCCGGTAGTGGATCTATGGCAGAGGGACGGCGGTATGGCTATCGGTCTGTTTGAGCCGGTGCTTCGCATGATCTCGATGCCGGTAGAATGGAAACGATATGACAACAAAGTGACGATGGCACTTCGCTATGATCTGCCGGATGCCATCGAGCTGGCAACAGGCGATACGCTGAAATGCTTCAAGGCTTTTCGTCTGAGCCACAAGGGCGATTATTTCAACGCCCTCCGTATCTTCTCGGATTATATGCAAGCGAACGAAGGCGTGGAGATGAAACCGAGTGAGCCGGAGGCATTCGAGCCGGTATGGTGCGCATGGGGTTACGGCCGTCCGTTCAAGATGGATATGGTATTAGGTACGCTGGACAAGGTAGCGGAGTTGGGATTTACATGGGTAGATATCGACGACGGCTATCAGATAGCTGAAGGCGACTGGAATACCAACGAGTATTTCCCCGGCGGCGACAAAGACATGCGTCATATCACGGACGAGGTACACAAACGCGGCATGAAAGCCAAATTATGGTGGGCACCGCTGGCTGCTGATCCGGACACGAAGCTCGTGAAAGAGCATCCGGAGATGTTGCTGAAGACCGCAGAATGGGCACATGAATATATCACATGGTGGGACAGCTGGTATCTCTCTCCGGTTAATCCGGCCGTGGATGCCTATACGACCGACCTGCTGAAGATGTTCCTCGAGCGTTGGAATTTCGACGGACTGAAGATCGACGGCCAGCATCTGAACTGCTGTCTGCCGGATTATAACGAGACTTCCGGTCTGGAGAGCGCTTATGACGCGCCGGAGCAGATGCCGAGTTATTTCGGCAAGATCTACGAGCAAGCGCGTGCCATGAAGCCGGATGCAGTAATCCAGGTTTGCCCGTGCGGTTGCGCAGTGAACTATTTCTTAGTTCCGGAGATCAATCAGGCTGTAGCATCCGACCCGATGAGTTCGCGTCAGGTACGTATGAAACGTAAAGCATATGCCGCTATGGCTCCGGGTCTGGCTTATTACGGCGACCATATCGAGTTGACCGACGGCGGCGATGATTTCGCATCGCAGATCGGTACGGGTTCGGTCATCGGCACAAAGTTCACGTGGCCGAAGGACAATCCCGACTGGAGCGAAGGTCCGTTCCTCCTCACCCCGGAGAAAGAGGCATTGCTCCGCAAATGGATGAAGATATACAAGGATAACAACCTGGCCCGCGGCGAGTATTTGAATCTCTATACATGGGGATTTGATTATCCTGAGGCACACGTGATCCACCAAAACGGCGCGATGTATTATGCATTCTACGTAGATCCGGTAGCTCCGGAAGGCGCGATGGATCCTGCGCATGTAGATGCAGCAACCGTTCCTGTTCCTTCCTATAACGGTACATTAGAGCTGCGCGGACTGGATCCCGCAAAGACCTATACGGCTATCGAATATACAGCG
>JAGCFY010000061.1 GCA_017649845.1 Paludibacteraceae bacterium | reverse complement strand
GCAGTAAAGGACCGCAAGGACCGTATAGCGGAGTTGAAGGCTTCTATCGAAGGTACCCCGATCGAGAAGCGCGAGAAGATTTACAACGAGGTAGATAAACTGGAAAAAGAGATCAAGGAGGAATACGAGCGCGTGCTGAACGAGATTCTCCCTGAGGCTTTTGCTATTGTGAAATCCGCCGCCCGCCGTTTTGCGCAGAACGAGACGGTAGAGGTGACGGCTACCGATATGGACCGTGACCTGGCTGCCAACAATGATTTCGTGGATATAGAAGGCGACAAAGCCGTTTATAAGAATCACTGGATGGCGGGAGGTAATGAGATCACCTGGGATATGATCCATTATGACGTGCAGCTGTTCGGCGGTGTCGTTCTGCATCAGGGTAAGATAGCCGAGATGGCGACGGGTGAAGGTAAGACGTTGGTAGCAACGCTACCGGTTTACCTGAACGCGTTAACGCACGAAGGAGTTCACGTAGTGACCGTCAACGACTACCTCGCCAAACGTGACTGCGAGTGGAACGGTCCTCTGTATCAGTTCCTGGGCTTGAGTGTCGATTGCATCGACCGCTACAAACCGAACAGCGACGAACGCCGCAAAGCGTACGCCTGCGACATCACGTTCGGAACGAATAATGAGTTCGGTTTTGACTACCTGCGTGACAATATGGCCATCAGTCCGCTGGATCTGGTGCAGCGCGGGCATAACTACGCTATCGTGGACGAGGTGGACTCAGTGTTGATCGACGATGCCCGTACGCCGTTGATTATCAGCGGTCCTGTGCCGCGCGGCGAGGACCAAATGTTCGATGAATACAAGGACCGTGTAGCTGCTCTCGTACGCACGCAGACTACGCTGACAACCAAGTTACTGGCCGAAGCGAAAGCCAAAATGGGTTCGGAGGACGAGAAAGTGCGTGAGGAAGGAGAGTTAGCTCTCTTCCGCAGTTTCAAAGGTATGCCGAAGAGCAAAGCGCTCATCAAATATCTGTCCGAGCCGGGTGTCAAAGTGCGGCTGCAGAAGACAGAAGAGTTCTACCTGCAGGAGAACGAGAAAAACATGCATATCGCGACGGACGAACTCTATTTCGTGATCGACGAGAAGAACAAGTCCATCGAGTTGACCGACAAAGGTATTGACGCCTTGACCGGTACGACGGACGACCCGAATTTCTTCGTCATGCCGGACGTAGGAAGCGAGATGGCAGAGTTGGAACACGAGACCGGTCTGTCTGCCGAGGAGAAACAGCAGAAGAAAGACGATATCCTGACCAACTACTCCGTCAAGAGCGAGCGTGTACATACCGTTCACCAGTTGCTGAAAGCCTATACGCTGTTTGAAAAAGATGTGGATTATATCATCGACGGCGGCGAGGTAAAGATCGTGGACGAGCAGACCGGACGTATCATGGAAGGTCGTCGCTGGTCGGACGGTTTGCACCAGGCCGTGGAAGCAAAAGAGAATGTCAAAGTGGAAGGTGCTACCCAGACTTTCGCGACCATTACGCTGCAGAATTATTTCCGTATGTACCACAAACTCTCGGGTATGACCGGTACGGCCGAGACCGAGGCAGGAGAGTTCTGGAATATCTACAAACTGGATGTGGTGGTAATACCGACCAACAAACCTATCGCGCGAAACGACATGAACGACCGTATCTATCGCACCAAACGCGAGAAATACAACGCTGTCATTGACGAGATCGTAAATATGGTGGAGCATGGAAGACCGGTGCTGGTAGGTACGACGAGCGTAGAGATATCGGAGTTGCTGAGTCGTATGCTGACGCTGCGTAAGATCAAACATAACGTGTTGAATGCGAAGTTGCACCAGCAAGAGGCGCAAGTGGTAGCCGAAGCAGGTCGTGCGGGCGTAGTGACGATCGCAACCAACATGGCCGGTCGTGGTACCGATATCAAGTTGACACCCGAGGTGAAAGAGGCCGGAGGTCTGGCTATCATCGGTACAGAGCGTCACGAGAGCCGTCGTGTGGATAGACAGCTGCGCGGACGTTCCGGTCGTCAGGGTGATCCGGGTAGTTCGGTATTCTATGTGTCGCTGGAAGACGACTTGATGCGTATGTTCGGCTCGGAGCGTATCGCCGGGATCATGGACCGTATGGGATTCCAGGAAGGCGAGATGATCGAGCATAACATGATTTCCAATTCTATCGAGCGGGCGCAGAAGAAAGTGGAGGAGAATAACTTCGGTATCCGTAAACGCCTGATCGAATACGACGACGTGATGAACCAGCAGCGTAACCTGATTTACGCAAAGCGTCGTCACGCCTTGATGGGAGAACGTATCGGCGTAGATATCACGAATATGATTTACGAGACGGCAGAGAGTATTCTCAATGATGCCCGTCAGGCGGGTGACTACGAGGGGCTGCAATACGATGTGATGCAAACGTTTGCTATCGAGCTGCCATTCGACGAAGAGGAGTTCCACCGCGGCAAACGTAGTGAGTTGAGCGAGAAAATCGCTGAGGCTGCGCTCGAGAGTTTCAAACGCCGTATGGATAAGTTGACGCAGATAGCCGACCCGCAGATCCAATATGTATATGAGACCAAGGGTCAGATGTACGAGAATATCCTGATTCCGATCACGGACGGCAAGAAAGTGTATAACATTGCCGTAAACCTCAAAGCAGCGGCAGAGACGCATTGTAAAGAGGTAGTGAAAGAGTTTGAGAAACGGATGTTGCTCTATGTCATCGATGACGAATGGAAAGAGCATCTCCGTCAGTTGGACGACCTGAAACAGAGCGTACAGAACGCTTCGTACGAGCAGAAAGATCCGCTGTTGATCTATAAACTGGAGTCGTTCAATATCTTCCGCGAGATGTTAGACGCCCTCAACCGCCGTGCTTTGGCCATCTTGCTGCGCGGTCAGATCCATGTGCAGGAGCCGGATAAGGTACAACAAGCGCAGCAACAGCGCCGCATGGATTATAGCCGTTATCGCACGCAGAAAGATGCGGTACAGCAGGCTGCACAAGCTTCCGGTATGGCGCAAGCCGCAGGGCGTGACACGCGTGAGCAGCAACGTCCCGAACCGATTCATGTGGATAAGAAACCGCGGCCGAATGATCCATGTCCGTGCGGTAGCGGCAAGAAATATAAACAATGTCACGGCAAGATGGGAGCTGCAGGAGTTTGATAGACCGTCCTTCGGAATGAAAGTGAGACCATTTCTGACCATCTTATTATTTGTTTGCGCTGTCATGAATGTGGCGGCGCAACAATTATATACGGATACTTTCCGTCTGCAAGACCAGCCAACGACGGCCGATATGGATGCCATGTTGTTGGATATGGTCTCGCAACAAGGCGAGCGGATTTATGCTACCGATACGGTAGATACCTTGTCGTTAGCGGAACTAATGCGCCTGGATTCCATTCAGCGTGAGATGGCAGAGGTGGATTCGCTCAAGACGGTTAATGCCGCGCTCGAGTTACAGAAGATACCCAAGGTGCCGGAGATCGTGATAGAGAAATCATGGATCAAAGATGAGGTGGAGGACCGTAACGATGTGCTTGAAGCGATTCGTAAGATGCGTTCGCCATGGCGACGGGAAGCCACAGTCATGCTACAAGTGACGCAGAACTACGTGACGTCGAACTGGTACCAGGGCGGTTCATCCTCTTTTGCAGGACTGGGTATAGCAAAGGGTCAGATCAGCTATATCACCGATCGTTTTACATGGGAGAATACGGGCGAATGGCGGATAGGCGGTTCTACTATCTCAGCCGACAGCCTACATAAAGTGAATACGACGGACGACCTGCTGCGGCTGTACTCCAAAGCGAATCTGCGTATCGTCCCGAAACTCTTTACCTCGCTCTCCGCGGAGATAGAGACACGACTTCTGCCAACCTATAAATCCAACTCGATGGAACTGAAGTCCGGTCCTTTTTCGCCTTTCCGTTTTAATGCTGCATTCGGTTTGGATTACAAGCCGGTTAAAGGTCTGTCGATCTCCGTTTCGCCGCTCTCTTACAAGGTGATTCATATTATGGACTCAGCACGCGTGAAGGGAACGGACTACGGTTTGGAAGCAGGGCAACGGACGCAGCATAACATCGGTTCGTCTGTGCGCGTGGAGTATCTATGGAAACCTGTGCGAGAGGTGCAACTTGAGTCTAAATTCTTCTTTTATACCAATTATCATCACGTAGAATTAGACCTGGAGGTAAACTGCGATTTTATTATCAACCGTTTCATGTCTGCGCGCTTGATGCTGCATCCGCGGTATGACAGTTCGGTGATCATGGAGGGTGATACACATGCTAAAATACAATTCCGCGAATTACTTTCTATAGGATTCGCGCATAAATTCAGATAAAAATGAAAAAGATATTTGTTTTGATGATGGCTGCCGTGTTAGGCAGCGCTTCTATGATGGCACAGGAAGTGCAGACTGCACATTGGGAAGATCAGCGTAACTCGCTGAGTATCAGTGCCGGCTACGTCAGTGGCTTTTTCTTCTCCAAACTGATTATTGCATGGATAGGTCCGGCGGCAAGTCATGCCCGCAAGACCGATTATTACGGTAGTTACGGTTTGCAGTATCATTATCAGGTTAACTCCTGGTGTCGTGTAGGTGCAAAATTCAACTGGGAAGGAGAGGATTATGATATGTGGACCGGAAAGAAAGACGACGAAACGGCAGTAAAGAAAGGTGTTACTTTCGGACATACCTTATCGCTGGTAGCGAGTGCGCAGTTTACCTATTTCAACCGTGAACATGTGCAGATTTATTCGGGTCTTGACGCCGGAGTGGGCACATATATCTCCGATGTAAAATACCTGCCGGGCTATGCGGATAGTGAAGGCAATACACATCCGGTGAACGCTACTTGGTTGCCGGCATTTAACATCACGCCGATAGGTGTTGCTTTCGGCAGCTGGAGAGTGTTTGGATTTGTGGAGACGAATATCGGTTACGAAGCTTTTGCCAAAGCCGGTTTAGGTGTACATTTTTAACCTAAAAGGTTATTGACAGAGTTTCTCCAGCGCTTGCCATCTGAGATACCCTTCGTGACCGTATTTCCAAATATTGTATTTGATTTTCTCTAAAGCCACTTCTTCGCCGAGGTGGCTTTTTGAATAGAATTTATCGGCGTAGCAGATGATCTTTTCCTCAAGGCTCTGCGGACAATAATCGCGTTCGGGAATAGGCAATTCTTCGCGTTCTACCTGTTCGATCGTGATACCTGCACCGGTATGCCGTTCGGCGACCAAGGCATGCTTCGGGAAGCCTTCTTGCCGCAATAACTCTGCACCT
>JAGCFY010000060.1 GCA_017649845.1 Paludibacteraceae bacterium | reverse complement strand
CGCAACATGACGTACAGATAAGCCATGCCGTCTTCGCTGCGGGAGAATGTCAGTTTTTTATCTACGGCCTCGAAGGAATTGATATAGTCCTCGAGCGGAATTGTCACTTGTTGTTCCACTTCTTGCGCCGTAGCACCGGGGTAAACGGCTACGACAAGACCCTGGCGTATGGTGAACTGCGGGAACTCATCTTTGTTCATCCTCGGCAACGACCATATACCGAAAGCCATAAGCCCCAGGAACAATGCGATCACGAGGCCATGATGCCTCATTGCGCCGTCTATGTGTTTGAGAGTCTTCAAGAATTACGAATTAAAATTACACATTATACAACTCAGATCACAAATCACAAATTACTTTGCATCCGGTATAAAGTTTCTGATACCCTTCTGTTATCAAGCTGTCTCCGGCTTGTAGTCCTTCGCTCACGCGCACACCTTCTGCTTGATAGCCGCCGGCTTTGATCATTCTTCTTACAGCTTTCCCCTGCTCTATTACCCAGACGGTAGGTCCTTCGGGTTTGAGAAGCACGCATTGGGCCGGAATAACAATATCTTCTTCCTTTGCTTCCCCGTTTGGCATTTTCACTACTGCTACCATGCCGGACATCAGGATATCTGTACCGCCTTTGATGCGCGCAGTAACCTCATAAGTATGGGTGAGCGGGTTTGCGGTTATATTTTTCTCTGTTATCGTGACAGGTAGGATCGTATCCGCTGCGCTGCATTCTACTATGCCGCCGGAAGCCAGTCTTTTGACTTCAGCTTCAGGCACGGAGAACCGCACCGAGAAGCCGGACATATCCAGTATCGCACATAACTTGGTACCGGGTATGACTGTTTGTCCTTTTTGCACCTCCAGGCCGCTTAACACACCGTCGCACGGCGCGATGAGCGTACATTCCTCCACCTGTCTTTTAGCCGCAGCATAGAGCGATTTGGCTTGAGCCAGCTGGCTCTCTATCTCCACCATTTTTTGATCGGAAACAACTCCTTTGGAGTGCACTTTGCTCACACGGTCAAAGCCATCCTGAGCATGCTTGAGCGAGGCCTCAGCAGTATTCAGCGCATTAAGTGCCTGTGTATTATCTATCGCAAGGATGGTCTGCCCAGCCCGCACATGTTGCCCGTTTTTAGCAGAGACAGTGATCACACGTCCGGCAGACTGCAGACTAAGCGGAGTCTCCCGTGCCGGTTCGATCGTACCTACATACCGCGAGAGCGGAGAGCCGCCTTGCTCGGCTATTACCATCGTCTTCACTTTCAGCGACGTTTGTTCACGAGAGGTAGAAGTATGCCTCCCGCACGACGTCAGACACAGCGCCGCAATCAGTATATAACAAATTCTTTTCATTCTCAAGCGTTCAACTTTCAACTTTAATTTTACTCCATTCTATTGTCAGATAAACGGCCCTCGCAATGAGGTGCGCGAAATAACCGATATACAAGGCCTGCGGACCGACAAAGCGATAGGTAGCCACATATCCCACTACGAATCCTACGGCAGCCCATATCATAGAGTTTCGTATCTGCACTCCTGCCGTAGCACCGATGAACACGCCGTCCCACATAAAAGCCAGCGTGCTGATAACAGGCATAGCGATGAGCCATCCAAGATATTTAGCAGAGGCCTCCAGCACCTCTGTATCATTCGTCAACAACGCGATTGAGCCTTTGCCCCACAGGCCGTAAATCGCCGTAAAGAGCAGTCCTACGCCTAAAGCCCAGTAAAAGAGCGCGCGCACTACTCCGTTAATATTCTCACCCCTTTGTCCTTCAGCCCTTTGCACCTTTCCGAACGCTTTTCCAACCAGCGCTTCACCGGCATAGGCAAAGCCATCCACGAAGAAGGAAAAGAACATAAAGAGCTTCATCAATATACTGCTCACTGCCAATTCGGTGTCGCCGTGCGTGCTGGCTAGAGACGTGAAGCCCACATAAACGACCATGAAACAGAGCGACCGGATGAATAAGTTTCCGTTAAGCGACATCATCCGTTTCAGTTCGTTACCCCGCATGAGATCCCTGATCTCCCTAAGCGGTACCTGCCCTATCCGATACTTAAATGCCACTATAGCAAGGGCCAAGAGCAGACCACAGTACTGCGCGATGAGTGTGCCATATGCCACTCCTATCACGCCGGCAGGTGTATATACCGCCAGACAATAACTGGCCGCCATATTTACCACATTAACCAATATATCTACGGCCATCGGACTTTTGGTATCCTGCATGCCGATGAACCAGCCCTTGAAGGTAAAGAGACTCATCGTAGCGGGTGCAGCCCATATCCGGACAAAGAAATATCTCCGCGCCACATCCGCCACTTCTGCCGAACAAGGCACAATAGCCAGTACGGCTGTAACGAAGAACCATTGAATAGCCCATATAACCAACGCCGCCGTAAGAGCCACGGTCATGCTACGTACTAAAATCCGCCGACATTCATCCGGCACTATCGGATTTTGTCCTTTGTCGCTTTTTCCCTTTCCGTAGGCCTGAGCCGTCAAACCGGAAGTGCCGACACGCAGGAAGCCGAAGTTCCAATAAAGCAAATCAAAGAGCATGGTTCCAATCGCTATTCCGCCTATCGCGGAAGCGTCGGCGAGATGCCCCACTATCGCAGTATCCACAATACCTACCAGCGGAATCGTTATATTCGCCAGAATACTGGGTATCGCGAGCCGTAATATGTCCCTATTAACAGTTTTCAGTATCAGTGAACAGTTTATAGG
>JAGCFY010000059.1 GCA_017649845.1 Paludibacteraceae bacterium | reverse complement strand
GTATTTCACAGTCAAACATACCGACGCTCACCCGATGGATACAATTTTGACCGTCAAATCGGCCTTGGCAGTATCCAGTAATATCGCCCTCGCCAAACTCATCACACGCAGTTACGAAGGTTCTGCCAACAAGTTTGTAAAACGCATCGGCAAGTTAGGTCTGCTTGATAGCGTTTATTGCGAGATTCCGGGTGCAGATAAAGTGCGCATTGACGTGCCGAAAGACACGGTAACGCTGAGTAAAATGAGTTACGGCTATTCGGTAGAGATGAGTCCAATGCAGATCCTGATGTTCTACAACGCCATCGCCAACAACGGCAAAATGATGCGTCCGATGCTTGTAACCGGCATACAACAGAACGGCGAGAATGTCAAGAGTTTTAAACCCGAGGTGGTCAAATCGTCCATCTGCGGCAAGAAGACCATCGAAGATATCCAAGGGGCGCTGCATGATGTAGTATGGGACGATCATTTAGGTACAGCAGCCAAACGTGCCTGGACACGAAAAGCGCAGTCAGACCTTGTATCTATCGCCGGCAAGACAGGTACGGCACAGCTGATTATTCCAGGGCACGGTTACTCGGGTAAACATCACCGAATGACGTTTGTAGGCTATTTTCCGGAAGAGAACCCGCGGTATACGTGTATCTGCATGATCGAAGATCCGCAATATCCTTACGACGCAGGTATGGACTGCGGTTCGACCGTTCGCGTTATTGCCGAGAAAACGATGGCCTACACCGGATGTTATATCTATTTTGAAGGAGAGAAAAAATTAGAAAAGCGATGATACTCAAGGAATTATTATCGGCTATCAAGCCTATAGAGGTCATTGGACCGACGGACGTAGAAGTGACCGGCTTACATTTCGATAGCCGCAAAATCAACAAAGGCGACGTCTTTGTTGCGCAGGTAGGCACAGCAGTAGATGGACACACATTCATTGATGGCTGTGTCGCCAAAGGTGCGGCGGCGGTCGTGCTTTCGGACAGAACATACATGCCCGAAAAGGCAGACGAAACCACTTTCATTCTGGTCGAGAATACAGACAAGGCTTTAGGTTTGATGGCAAGCAAATGGTTTGGCGAACCGAGTAAACAACTGACCTTGGTAGGCGTGACTGGAACGAACGGCAAAACGACCATCGCCACCTTATTATACAAACTCGTGCGCGCGATGGGTCATAAGGCCGGACTTCTCTCCACTGTCGTTAATTACATTGAGGACGAAGCAGTACCTGCAACCCATACTACGCCGGACGCCATCGAACTGAACGGTTTATTGAGAAAGATGGTGGATGCCGGCTGCACGTACGCCTTTATGGAGGTTTCGTCGCACGCTATAGCCCAAGAGCGCATCGCAGGACTGGATTTTGACGGGGCTCTGTTTACGAACCTCACACGCGACCATATTGACTATCATAAGACGTTTGACAACTACCGCGATACGAAAAAACGTCTCTTCGACGGACTGAAGAAAAGCGCCTTCGCGGTGACCAACAAGGACGACAAGAACGGTCTGGTCATGACACAGAACTGCAAGGCGGAGGTAAAGACCTACTCCACCCGTTCGTTAGCGGATTACAAAGCGCAGATTCTGGAAGAAGGGTTCGAAGGGATGATGCTGAATATCAACGGGAAAGAGGTATTTGTGCCGCTTGTAGGACGATTCAATGTCAGCAATCTGCTCTGCATCTACGGCGCAGCGTTGTGTCTGGGATTTGACGAACTGGAAGTGCTGCGGGTTTTGAGTACATTGAAACCCGTGAATGGCCGATTCGAGACCATCCGCAGCGCAAAAGGCTGGACCGCCATCGTGGACTATGCCCATACACCGGACGCCGTAGATAATGTGATTCAAACGATAAGAGAAATCAAGAAAGAAGGCACCAAACTCATTACGGTTGTAGGCTGCGGAGGAAACCGGGACAAGGGCAAACGACCGATGATGGCGCAGATAGCGAAAAAAGGCAGCGAGCAGTTGATCCTGACTTCCGACAACCCTCGCGACGAAGAGCCGGCAGATATCCTGAACGACATGAAAGCCGGTCTGACGGAAGAGGAGTTACGCAGCACGCTGGTCATTGAAGACCGGGCCGCAGCGATCCAAACGGCTTGCACGCTGGCGCAACGCGGAGATGTCATCCTTGTGGCCGGCAAAGGCCATGAAGACTACCAGATCATCAAAGGCGTCAAGCATCATTTTGACGATCATGAAGAGGTTCGTAAGTACGCGAATTAAAGTATAGAGATTAACGTTTAGAGAAAATGCTATATCATTTATTTGACTATTTAACAACGGCTTACGGTCATATGACCGGTGCGAGGTTATTCACCTACATCTCTTTCCGCGCTATCACGGCAGGAATTATTGCGCTTTGCGTCAGTATCTGGTTCGGTAATTGGTTCATCAATTACATGAAGCGCCATAATATCTCCGAGACCCAACGGGACGAGAAAATCGACCCGTTCAATGTAAGTAAAAAGGGAGTGCCGACGATGGGAGGTTTGATCGTTATTGCAGCGATTCTTATTCCGTGTCTGCTGTTAGGCAAATTGACGAACGTCTATATGATCCTGATGCTCATCACTACGCTACTGATGGGTGCTCTGGGTTTTGCAGACGACTATATCAAGACTTTCCGCAAGAACAAAGACGGTTTGAACGGTTGGATCAAGATTGCAGGTCAAGTGACATTAGGTCTTATCATCGGTCTGACGCTCCGTTTCTGCCCTGCCGTCAGTATGAACGAAGTGGTGTCAAGCCATATCGAAAACAACGTGGTGGTAGTAGAAAAGACACCGGAGATCAAGTCCACGCAGACCACTATTCCGTTCGTCAAACATCATAACTTCAATTATGCGGATTTATTCAGCTGGACCGGCGAGAACAACAAATACCGCTTCGGTTGGATTTTCTTCGTGCTGCTGACTGTTTTTGTAGTAGCCGCCGTGAGCAACGGAGCGAATCTGAATGACGGTATGGACGGCATGTGTGCCGGAAACTCGGCTATTATAGGTATAGCCTTGCTCATCCTAGCCTATACAAGCGGTAGTGTTGTATGGGCTGAATATTTCGACGTGATGTACATCCCGGGATCTGAGGAGTTAGTAGTTTTTCTTGCTTCTTTTGTCGGTGCATTGGTGGGTTACCTTTGGTTTAACGGTTTTCCTGCTCAGGTATTCTTAGGCGACACCGGTAGTTTGACCGTCGGCGGTATCATCGGTGTTTGCGCCATGGTGATACATAAAGAGTTGATGGTTCCGGTACTATGCGGCGTATTTCTGATGGAGAGCGTCTCTGTCATCCTGCAGACGCAGATATACAAGTTTTACAAGAAACGCGGGCAACATGTGCGTGTATGGAAGCGCACGCCGCTGCATGACCATTTCCGCACATCGGTAGAGCAGGTACTGAAGAATGATCCTACCTGTACTGTCTTCTTCAAAGGCGGCAAAAACCTGCATCATGAGACCAAGATCGTACTGCGTTTCTGTATCGTCACATTGATCCTGGCTGCCATCACAATATTGACACTGAAAATAAGATAATATGAAACGAATCGTAGTTTTAGGAGCCGGCGAGAGCGGTTCAGGAGCTGCTATTCTCGCCAAGGAAAAAGGTTTTGATGTATTCGTATCCGATTGCGGTACGATCAGCGACCCCTATCGCGCACTGCTTGATCAGAACGGCGTAAAATGGGAGGACGGGAAACACACAGAGGAACTCATTCTCAATGCTGACGAGGTCATCAAATCGCCGGGTATTCCGTTGACAGCCCCGTTGATTCAAAAACTGCAGGCACAAGATACATCAATTATCTCGGAAATTGAATTTGCTGCCCGATATACGAATGCGAAGATGATCTGCATTACCGGTTCTAACGGCAAGACCACTACTACTTCGTTGATTTTCTATATCCTGAAACAAGCGGGTCTGAACGTAGGTTTAGCAGGCAATATCGGTAACTCCCTTGCGCTGCAAGTAGCACATGAGGACCATGACTATTATGTGATCGAACTATCGTCCTTCCAACTTGACAACATGTATGATTTCAAGGCTGATATCGCTATCTTGCTAAATATCACACCGGACCATCTGGATCGCTACGATTTCAAATTTCAGAACTATGTGGATGCCAAGTTCCGCATCACCCGCAATCAGACCAAAGAGGATTCGTTTATCTATTGGGCAGAAGACCCTGTTATCGACCGGGAGATGAAACGTCTGCAGTTAGGAGCCACGCTGTATCCGTACGGTTTCAGCTGTCCGAACCCGCTTCCTGTCGGAGAAGACGAACTGGCGCTCAAGGGCCGGCATAATATCCTCAATTCGATGGCTGCGACTATTGCTGCGAATGTATTGAAGATCAAGAAAGATATTATTCGCGAGAGCCTAATGACCTTCCAAGGCGTAGCGCACCGATTGCAGCATGTAGCCACAGTACGTGGTGTAAGATGGATCAATGATTCCAAAGCAACGAATGTCAATTCCTGCTGGTACGCGCTGGAAAGCATGACCACTCCGACCGTATTAATCCTGGGAGGCAAAGACAAAGGAAATGACTATTCGGAGATTGACGATCTGGTAAAGCAGAAATGTCACACACTCATCTTTATGGGTCTGCATAACGAAAAACTGCACGAGCATTTTGATCAATTCGCAATTGACAATTCACAATTTACAATTATAGACACCGATAATCTGCATGATGCCGTGCAGGCGGCCTATCATGCGGCACACGAAGGCGATACAGTGCTCCTCAGCCCATGCTGCGCATCCTTCGATCTATTCAAATCCTACGAGGACCGCGGCGACCAATTTATGGCTGCAGTGCGGGCACTATGATATATTTACACCTAAACCCTATTAACACAATGAAAAAAATTGATTTAACAAACATCGACAAAACATTCTGGGGACTATTTATTCTCCTGATTGTAGTAGCAATCATCGCGCTGTTTTCGGCGTCTTCGACGCTCGTGTACATGCATCATTCGGCGTTAGGGCCTATCGGTCAACAGATGTTTTTTATCGTACTGGGCATTATTGCGGCTTTTGGCATCCAGTACATTCCCTCTTATTGGGTTCGTTTCGGCGGCTACATTCTGCTGGTTATCAGCACCTTACTGGTCTATTCGACCATGATTCCGGGTAATCCTCTGGTAGTGACGATTAATGGCGCGGCACGATGGGTACGTATCGCAGGCATCACTTTTCAGCCTTCCGAATTGGCGAAGCTGAGTCTCATCATCGTTGTGGCAGACCAGCTAGCACGCATACACAGTGAGGAGGACAAGAAAAAATATTTCTACCGTACCCTTATTATCTCCGCAGTTGTCATGCTACCCATCATGGCATCGAACCTCTCTACGGCAGTGCTCATTGGAATTATCATCTTCTGCCTGTGGATTTTGGCGCGCATACCATGGAAATATACGATGTCGGTCGTAGGTATTGCCGTGCTGGTATTAGGGCTCGGCTATGCCATTGTGGAGTTTGGTTTTGTCCGTCCTGGCCGACAGATGCATGGTCCGTTCAAGCGCGCGACTACCTGGGTAGCACGTATTGACCGTCATTTCGTTGATGAAGGAGCTGACAAATACACCCTGACGGATGAAAATATTCAGGAAGTGTACGCTTCCGTAGCTATAGCACGCGGCGGGAAATCGCCTGTCGGAGTATTGCCCGGGAACAGTAAAGAACGAGATTATCTGCCTCTGGCTTTCGCAGATTACATCTTTGCCATCATCGTAGAGGAATCCGGTTTTTTAGGAGCCGCAGTGCTCATTTTCCTGTATTTGGCAGTCCTTTTCCGCGCCTGCAATGTATCCAGCCGGTATTCGGACATGCCGGCAATGCTCATGACGATGGGACTGGCATTAATGATCACTTGCCAAGCGCTGATATCGATGCTCGTCGCTGTGGGCTTAGGACCCGTGACAGGCCAACCTCTACCGCTCATCTCGAGAGGAGGCACATCGGTGCTCATCACTTCGATCTATTTCGGCATCATGATGGGAGTAAGCCGCGAGCAACTCGCTTTGCGCGAGCAAGTACAAGAAACGACTATCGAGAGTCAAGAAGAGGCTCCGATAGTTAATCTGGAATAGTGGCAGTCACTAATCATAACAGACGGAAAAATGCATATGAATACCAAGCAGATATATTTAGCAGGAGGATGTTTCTGGGGGACGGAACATTTCTTCAAACAAATTGCAGGTGTAGTTGAAACAGAAACTGGTTTTGCGAACGGCCACACAGAGGCTCCGACATACGAACAAGTGTATACGGACACGACCGGCTATGCTGAAACGGTAAGAATAAAATATGACCCGACAAAAGTAAGTCTGGCCTTTCTGATCCGAATGTTCTTCACTGCCATCGATCCGCTAAGTATCAATAAGCAAGGCCATGACGAAGGCACCCGCTATCGTACCGGTATCTATTACACGGACAGGGATGATCTGCCGGTTATTGAAGCCGTTTATGCAGAGGAGCAAGCCAAGTACTCCCGGCCAATAGCGGTAGAGAAAGAACCACTGCGGTGTTTTTATCCGGCGGACGAGTATCACCAAGATTATTTGGACAAACACCCGGACGGTTATTGCCATTTACCAAAATCTTTGTTTGTTTTTGCACGGCAAGCGAAAGATACCGAGTTGATGGCATAAAATTTGTGGTAAATTTCATAAAAAACATATCATCTATTACAAATTACCATTATTATGATTCCACTCCTTTTTACCCTGATCACACTGCCCTATGCGCCTGATGCATTAGAGCCGGTCATTAGCCGCGAGACCATTGAGTTCCACTATGGCAAGCATCTCCAAGCCTATGTGGACAACCTCAACAAACTCATAGCCGGCACAGAGTATGAAAAACTACCGCTTGAGAAAATTGTGACCGATTCGCAAGGTGCGATTTTCAATAATGCCGGTCAGATACTGAATCACAACCTCTATTTCACCCAATTTTCTCCCGTAAACGCAGAAAATCACACACCAAAAGGTGCTATTCTGGATGCCATCAACCGGGATTTCGGCTCATTCGATTCCTTTCAAGCCGAATTTGAACAGAAAGGGATATCACTCTTCGGTTCCGGTTGGGTTTGGTTGGCAGCAGACAAAGAGGGGAAATTAGTCATTACCCAAGAATCCAATGCCGGCAACCCCGTTACCAAAGGACTCAGGCCGCTACTAACGATGGATGTTTGGGAGCATGCATATTATATTGACTACCGCAATCGCCGAGCAGCACATCTGCATGCTCTTTGGCAAATCATCAATTGGGAGGAAATCAATCGTCGATATATTCAATAACCTATAAATTATATTAAAAAAATGAAAGATTTAAAAGGAACAAAGACCGAAAAAAACCTCATGGAGGCTTTTGCAGGCGAGTCAATGGCGCGTAACAAGTACACATTTTTTGCATCAAAAGCAAAGAAAGACGGTTATGTACAGATAAGCAAAAT
>JAGCFY010000058.1 GCA_017649845.1 Paludibacteraceae bacterium | reverse complement strand
GCAACTCCGCATTGGAAGCAGAAGCGCGTCTGTACGACCGGCTCTTTGCGTGCGAGAACCCCTCTGCCGAAGAAGGTGATTTCCGCGACCTGCTGAATCCGAATAGTTTGGAGGTGAAGACCATCAAAGTGGAAGGTTCGCTTCGCTCCGAACTGCATGCGCCGGTTTTGGAGAACGGTATTGAGAAAGAGAACCACTACCAGCTACTCAAACAAGGCTATTTCGTAGTCGATCCCGATACCACGGCTGAGAAATTGGTTCTTAACCGCACCTGTTCGCTCAAAGATAACTATTTGAAGTAAATCAGTCTTTATTCTTTCAGCGAAGCGGTCTTTGTTCTTTCAGTGAGCGCAGCGAACGGTCTATTATGCGAACGAGAGTGAGCAATAATAAAGAGCAGATCTTATGCGAATGGCGGCATCGTTGGGTGCGGCTTACGCCCGAAGAGTGGGTGCGGCAGCAGCTCTTGCATCGCTTGGTCGAGCAATACGGCTATCCTGCTTCTCTCATCGCGGTGGAAAAAGCTATCACGGTGGGAGAAGCTAAAAAACGATGCGACGCCGTCGTATATGATCGTGCCATGCAGCCGCTTGTGCTCATCGAATGCAAGGCTGAGACAGTACCCTTGACGCAAAAGACTTTAGATCAAGCAATTACATACAATAGAAAACTACATGTGCCCTATCTGTTGCTCTGCAACGGGGTACAGACGATTTTTATAGATGGAAAAAATAATACTCCTTCAGGACTCCTTAGATACACCGACCTTCTACGGAGTGAATAACGGAAATATCCTGTGTTTGAAAAACCAACATCCTGAGGTGCGCGTCGTGGCACGCGGCTATCAGGTGAAAGTGGCAGGTTCGGATGCTTCGATCGAGCGTTTCGAACAGGCGCTGAGGCTTTGTGAGGACTTCTGTATCCGTAACAACCGCTTGACAGAACAAGATGTGCTGATGTTGCTGCACGGCGATAAACCGCAGGAACAGGCTACCGACAATCTCATCTTGCACGGAGTCAACGGCAAGTCGATTTATGCCCGTTCGGCGAATCAGAAAGCTTTAGTCAAAGCGTACGAAGAGCACGATCTGCTTTTCGCGGTAGGTCCTGCCGGTAGCGGTAAAACCTACACGGCTATCGCTCTGGCTGTCAGAGCACTCAAAAACCGCGAAGTGAGACGTATCATCCTTTCCCGTCCGGCCGTTGAAGCAGGCGAGAAATTAGGTTTCTTACCGGGTGATATGAAAGAGAAAATCGACCCGTATCTGCAGCCGCTTTATGATGCCTTGCAGGATATGATCCCCGCCGCCAAACTCACCGAATACATGGAGAAAGGTACAATTCAGATCGCTCCGCTCGCTTTCATGCGTGGACGGACGCTGGCGGACGCTGTCGTGATCCTCGATGAAGCGCAGAACACGACGGCTTTGCAGCTCAAGATGTTCCTTACCCGTCTCGGTTTCGGCGGCAAGATGATCGTCACGGGCGATATGACGCAGATCGACCTGCCTCCTACGCAGAAATCAGGCCTGCGCGATGCGCTCGAGCGGTTCCGTGATATCAGAGATATCAAGATTATCGAGTTTAACGAAAAAGATATCGTGCGTCATCCGCTGGTAAAGAAAATCGTTGCGGCGTACGAAACTAAAGACTGAAGAGATATTCCCAGGCTTCGTTGGCTTCTTCCGGCGTGATAGTCTGATTCAGAACAGGCGAACCGACAGAACGGATGAGCGTGCAGTTGATTTCCGCTGTGCGTTCGTTCTTTTTATCCTGCTGCATAAGCCGGATAAGAGCGTCCCGGTCGGAACATTTGCATTGCGGTTTGCCGTAATAATGCAGCATGATCTGCGTCAGCTGGTGCAGAGGCTCTTTGGAGCAATGCAGTTTGATAACACTCAGGTACAACTCGGCTATCAAACCGTACAACACGGCATAGCCGTGAGGTAAAACTGCCAATTGTGCATTGTGCATTGTAAATTGTGAATTATCCATCAGGATCTCTTCCAAAGCATGCCCGAAGGTGTGACCGAGATTCAGCGCTTTGCGCAGTCCCTCTTCTTTCGGATCCGCAGCGACAATTCTTTCTTTGACTCCCACGCATTGCTCGATGAGAGGCGTGAGCGCCGGAATATCCATCGTGTCAAGGTCGTATCGTAATAACTGCGGCCATAGTTTGGTGTTCAGCAGACCCGTTTTGAGCATCTCGGCATAGCCGCTGAGAAACTCATGAGGCGGCAAACTCTCCAGCCAAGCGGGGCATATAATGGTCTCTACCGGCGGATAGAAAGCACCGATGCTGTTCTTCAGCCCGTGGTAGTTAAATCCTGTTTTGCCGCCGGATGAAGCATCGATCATAGCCAGCAAAGTGGTAGGAATATTGACATGGTCAATACCTCGCTTGTAGGTAGCCGCCGCAAAACCCGCCATATCCGTCAGCACTCCTCCGCCGATAGCTACAAGCAGCCCGTGACGAGTGATATCATGCTCAAAGAGAAAATCCCAAATCTGCTGCACGGTCTCCAGCGATTTCCGGCTTTCCTGAACCACTAACAACAAGCTGTTCTCCCCCTGAATGAGTCGTAAACGAGTCGGTAAAGTGGCACAGTTTTTGTCCACCACATAGCAAATCTGATCCGATTCGTACCGGGCAAGAATAGGTGATAAGGCACTATGGATATCTTTACAAAGCATGTAAACCGCTCAAAATCGCCGCAAAATTACAAAAACTTTTGCATATGTGCAAAAAAAATCGTAACTTTGCAGCCGATTTTATATTGGAATAGTATGCGAAAATTCATTTTTATACTTTCTTTATGCTTCTTTTCGCTGAGTATGCCGGCAGAAGATGTGGTATATATCACGACGGAGCAATTCAAGGCACGAATTTTTGATTATAAGACCAGCAAGGAGTGGAAATACAAGGGCGACAAACCGTGTGTTATTGATTTCTATACCACTTGGTGCGGGCCGTGCAAGCGTCTGGCGCCGATCATGGAGGAACTCAGCCAGACCTATTGCGATCAGGTGGTTTTCTATAAAGCCGACACAGAGCGTGAACGCGAGTTGGCGTACGTTTTCGGTATCAATTCTATCCCGCAGGTGCTGTATATCCCGGTGGAAGGCAAGCCTATCTTGCTCAAAGGGCTATACCCGCGTGAGGAAATCGTACGAATCATCGATGAATATTTGTTGGGTAAAAAAGAGCAATAAATCATGCACGTTGAGTTTGTCTTATTGATCTTGTCGCTCCTGTTCTTCGTCAGTATTTTTGCGGACAAGATCGGGTATAAATACGGAGTGCCGGCCTTGCTGCTGTTTTTGGCGGTAGGTATGTTCTTCGGTTCGCCCTGGATAGCTTCCGTGATGGGAACCGAGGAGAAAGTTATTGATATCGAGAACGCCCAGGCGCTGAGTACCGTAGCGATGTGTATCATCCTGTTTACCGGTGGCTTGGAGACCAAGTTAAGCGACATCAAATCCGTACTCGCGCCGGGCATCACGCTCGCTACGCTGGGCGTATTGCTGACTTGTGTGATCACCGGGGTGCTCATTTATTTCATCTTCGGCTGGATCAATGCGGTAGCGAGCGTGTCTATCTGGCTGGCTCTGCTCATGGCGGCTACGATGAGTAGTACCGATAGCGCAAGTGTGTTCTCGGTTCTGCGCACCAACGGCATAGGGTTGAAGCATAACTTACGTCCGTTGCTGGAGCTGGAATCCGGCGCCAACGACCCGATGGCCTATGTACTGACCACCACCTTGATCGGAGTAGTCATCAGCACGCATTCCATCCATGGCTTGACAGAAGGAGTATCAGCGCTGCCGATCATTCAGAATATTGTTATCCAGCTGGTGATGGGTACCGTTTTGGGCTTTGCGCTCGGCGAAGGTCTGGTGCAGCTCATGAGGCGGGTCAAGTTGGGCAATGAGGCGCTGTATCCTATCATGATCCTCACGGCTTGTATCTTCATTTTTGCTATCACCTATTATCTGCAGGGTAACACCTACCTGGCGGTCTATGTAGGCGGTCTGATCATAGGAAACAACAAGTTCACCCGCAAGCGTCAGACGCGGTCGTTCTTCAACGGTCTTGCTTGGCTTAGCCAGTTGGTGATGTTCTTGATGTTAGGTCTGATGGTCAACCTGCCGGACCTGCTCAATTATAAAGTGTGGGTGCCGTGTCTGGTGATCAGCATCGTGATGATCTTTATCTCCCGTCCGCTATCCGTTTGGCTCTGTATGCTGCCTTTCCGCCAGTATCATCAGCGCGATAAGTTGATGTTGAGTTGGGTCGGACTCAAGGGTGCGGTGCCTATTATTTTTGCTATCATGTGTAAGGCACAGGGCGTGCCTTTTGCGGACTTGATTTTTAATGTGGTTTTCCTCTGCACGATCGTTTCGCTTCTGGCGCAAGGAACAACGCTGACCTGGATGGCACATAAACTGAATCTGGATACGCCGCGGCGGGAAGAACGTTCGCTGGAGCATTTCGATATGGATCTGCCGGAGGAGATTCAGTCTTCCGCCCGCGAAGTGGAGGTGACGGAGAAAATGCTGGAAGTAGGCGCTACGCTGCGGGAGATCAAGATTCCGCCAAAAACCTTGATCATCATGGTGCGGAGGGGTGAAGATTTCTTTGTGCCTACCGGCAACAGTGAGTTGCAAAAAGGAGATCAATTGCTGGTTATTAGCGATAAAGATGCCGAGCAGACCTATAAGCATATGATCGATGACGCGGAGGAAGAGGCATTGTGGCGGGCAGAGATACGGCATAAAGCCAAAGCGCATTTCGATCATGCTACGGCATGGATGAGAAGAAAGAAAAATTAATACAATATGACAACAGTCTTTTTAACCGGTGCTACCGGCACGATGGGGTATGCGGGAATGATGGAAATCCTGAAATACCCGAAACAATACAAGCTGCGTATTCTTGCGCGGCCGAGTGAGAAGAACAAAACGCTGCTATCTCCGCTCATGGAGCAGTATAAGGCGCTCCGGGTTATCTGGGGCGACTTGACCAAATATGAAGATGTGCTGAAGGGTGTTACCGGAGCAGATATCGTGCTGCATGTCGGCGGCATGGTTTCGCCGCAGGCGGACTATCGTCCCAAAGCTACCCTGCGCACCAATATCACGGCGGCGGAGAATGTGACCAAAGCGGTGCTGGCGCAACCTGAAGACAAGCAGCCCAAAGTGGTGTATATCGGTTCGGTAGCTCAGATGGGCGATCGGCGCGAACCGCTGCATTGGGGTAGAGCAGGTGACCCGATCTGCGTATCGGCATATGATCATTATGGTCTGACCAAGGCGCAGGCGGAGCGAATTATCACCAATTCCGGCATTAAGACCTGGGTCTCCCTCCGTCAATCCGGTATTCTCTATCCGGCTATCCTGAAGAACTATGACCCGATCATGTTCCATGTGCCTATCCGCGGCGTGCTCGAATGGGCTACGGTCGAAGATAGCGGAAGATTGCTTGAGCGCGTCTGCCGTCCTGAAGTGCCGGAGGAGTTCTGGAAGAATTATTATAATATCGGTTCGGGCGCCGAGTACCGACTGTCGAATTATGAGTTCGAGGTTCTGTTGCTGGACTGCATCGGATGTCCGAAGCCGGAGAAAATCTTCAACGCTAACTGGTTCACGACCCGTAATTTCCACGGCATGTGGTATATCGACGGAGACAAACTGGAGAATTTCCTCCATTTCCGCGAGAATATGCCGGTGAAGGAGTATTTCGCTAAGATGGCGAAAGCGGAATCGCTGCCGGGCGGAATCAAGTTCGCCGCTAAAACCCGTATCGCCAAACTCTTCCCGCATTGTGTGAAAGCGGCGATGTGGTTTATGGCCAATAGCAAGGAGCACGGCACGCAGTGGTGGATCAAGAATAACGTCACCCCGCGTATCAATGCCTATTACGGTTCGCTCGAGGCATACAAAGCTATTCCGGACTGGGCGCATTTCGATGTATCGCATAATAGCGAGACGCCGGTTTTGCTCGATCATGGCTATGATGAGTCCAAACCGATGGAGGAACTGACGCTGGAGGATCTGCAAAAAGCAGCGGAGTTCCGCGGAGGTAAATGTCTGACGAAGCGGTTTAAGAAAGGTAACTGGGACGCTATGATCAAATGGGAGGACGCTAACGGTAATACGTTCGAAGCTACGCCGCGTCTGATCCTCCTGGGCGGTCACTGGAGCCCGTTCGACATGCCGTATCCGTATGCGCACGAACCCAAAGAGAAACAGATACCTTGGCATTGGGATCAGGTAGCGAAGCAAAATCCGTTCTTTGCGCAGCTCTGGGCGCCGCTCCATGACAAGGATGAGAATAATATCTACGGACCGGAGGTTTTTGAAGGCTGGGAGAAGTAAAGTTTAGTGTTTAGAGGTTAGAGGATGTATTTCGACGAACTGGCTCTTTCGGATGAGGTGTTAGATGCATTATGGGACATGCATTTCGATGAATGTACCCCGGTGCAGGAGAAGACTATCCCGATTATCTTGGAGGGACACGATGTGATATCGTGTGCGCAGACAGGAACGGGGAAAACGGCGGCATATATCTTGCCGTTGTTGACGAATCTGGCTTTCGACGACCATGATCCCGATAAACTGAACGCTATCATCATGGCGCCTACGCGCGAACTGGCGCAGCAGATCGACCAGCAGATGGAGGGATTCGGTTTCTATGTGCCTTTCTCTTCGGTGGCTATCTACGGCGGCAAGGATAACGGCGCGTGGGGCACGCAGGTAACGGGCCTCCAACGCGGAGCGGATATCGTGATCGCTACGCCCGGACGCCTGCTCAGCCAGATGAATATCTACGATGTCGATTTCTCCGGGGTCAAGTATTTCATCCTCGATGAAGCGGATAGGATGCTGGATATGGGCTTTTACGACGATATCATGACCATCGTCCGTAAGTTACCCAAGGACCGCCAGACCATTATGTTTTCCGCTACCATGCCGGATAATATCCGCCGGATGGCGAAAGCCATCATGCGCGATCCCAAAGAAGTCAAGATAGCCGTCTCCCGTCCGCCCGAGACCATCCATCAGATGCATCTCTTTGTGGATGAGACTAAGAAAGTGGAGGCGGTCCTCTCAACTCTCCACTCTCAACTCTCAACTACAGGAGCACCTTTGAACAAGGTGATCCTCTTCGCCGGTAAGAAACAGCGGGTGAAAGATCTTGCGCGTACGTTGCGTTCTTTACATATAGACGCGCGTGCGATGCATAGCGATCTGGAGCAGAGCGAACGCGACCAGGTCATGCTCGATTTCCGGAACGGCAAAGTAGGGGTCTTGGTAGCAACCGATGTGGTCTCCCGCGGTATTGATGTCACGGATGTGCCGCTGGTCATCAATTATGATGTGCCGCATGATCCGGAGGATTATGTCCATCGTATCGGCCGCACGGCGCGGGCAGAGAATAGCGGCGAAGCCATGACCTTGGTCTCACCGGATGATCTGCGTTACTGGAAAAGGATAGAGCGGTTCTTGTCTCCTACTAAAGGTGGCGAATCCGCCACTCGTTCGGGTAAAGGTTGTTCTGGCGGTTCCCGACATTCTTCGCGAAACCGAGGGGGACACCCTCATAGGTCACCAAAAACAAACCGAGGGGCACATTCGTCAGGTTCAAAGCCTCGGTCCTGAGATAGGCCAAAGCCTGCTCTTTGGTCAAAGCCACATTCGGGAAGGCCTCTTTGCGGAGGTCTTTCGTCATACTCAGACTATGCTGCGGGGCTATCCCGCGACCGCGTTCCTCACCCAGCCCGAAGCCCGTGGAGATACAGGTGAGCTGTGTGGACAGCCAGTCGATGATCTCCTTGTATTTGAGCGGATACGCGGTGGCAAAACGGTCCGAGTAGCGCACTGCCCAGTCGTCGGGATGCTGCAGCCAGCTCCTCATCACGGGCAGGTACTCGGGGTGCGCGTTCGCCACTTCTTTCTTGGGCGGGTTGATGTTGACCCTGTCGAGCGGCTCGTCGTACTTGCGGAGCACGCAGAGGTAGAAACCCTCGCCTTTGACCCGATGCGGGTAGAAATGGTAGCCCATCGAACTCTCGACGATGCCCCAAGACGGCTCATAATCGAGCGGCAGCACTTCGGCGCCCAGACTCTCCGCCATCCATTCCACATTCTTCTCGTTCTCCTCTTCGTTGAAAGTGCAGGTGGAGTAGATGAGTATGCCGCCTGGTTTGAGCGCGTCCCAGACGTCCATGAGGATGCTGCGCTGGCGCTCGGCACACCGGCGCACTGCCTGCAGGCTCCATTCGTTGCGCGCCTGCTCGTCCTTGCGGAACATACCCTCACCCGAACACGGTGGATCGACCACGATGCAGTCAAACAAGTGCTTGCACTTATCGCCGAACTCCGCGGGTCTGTTCTGGGTCACAACCGTGTTGACGTTACCCAATTTCTGTATGTTCTCGCTGATGATGAACTCCCGTTGCCGCACATCTTC
>JAGCFY010000057.1 GCA_017649845.1 Paludibacteraceae bacterium | reverse complement strand
CGGCTGCATGCGCCGGCAGGGAAGGTGAGCACATCGGTCTCGCTCTCCCACATCCGTTGCTGCTCTGCCGCTTGCTCCTTGCTGAATCGACCCAGTTTGCTGACCGGAGCCCACAGACCTGCCAGCGGTTCCATATACATCAGCAGATCATTGACGATGACCTTCAGTTCGCGTTTCTCGGCGCGGCTCTCGTGGATCATCTGCGCGATGATCATTCCGTCCAGACCTCCCAGCGGGTGATTCGAAACAAAGATCACCGGCCTACCGTCAGTAGGTATATTCTCCGTACCGTCGATAGAAGCAGTGCAGCATAGCTCTTCGTCCAACACGGGACGGATGAAATCATAATCACGCTCCGTGGTATGCACGCGCAGGAAGGCATTCATCTGCTCAACGTGTGTGATACGCTCCAAATACCGAATTAAAAAAATCGGTACTTTCGCCTTAGGAGCGCTGCTCTTCAGAATAGCCCGTATGTCAAACTGCAGCGGCATTAATGAACGGCATGAAGGATGTCCACTACCGGACTTTTTGCAATAGAGATCAGTTCGCAGTCGTAGGACTTGAGCGATTGACGCAAAGCGTAAACGGCATCATCCAGCGTATTGGCCTGAACGAGCATGGATACATTCCTACGGGTCTCTTTCTCACCATCTATAGTGATCATCTCTACGCGCGCTTTGTACCAATATTCGCCTCCTTCATTCGGGAAGATCTCAAAATACTGTGAGCGCTTGCAATTCTGCACTTCGCAGTCGCCGAAGATGAAAGGTTTGATCTCCTCCATCAGGCAGTTTTCCGCGTCCGCAAAACTAACGGCGCCATCAACCAGGTACACTTCTTTTACTTTACCGGGGTTGTCTTCACCCGTCTGGCGATCGTAATGAACTTTAATCTCGTGAAAAATCATAATTTATCAGTATTCAGTTATCAGTATTCAGTTATCAGGTCGGCTACATTAGTAGCATCGAGTTGGTTTTGCGGCATAGGTCGCAGCGTTCCGCTCCAGAAAAGCAGAGGTGATGCCGGTGCATCGTCAATAACTCTGTCCCCGATGCGTTTCTCGTCCTGCATGAGGCGGAAGCCGGGTTGTAACAGAAAGACCACGTCACCCGTATGCTTTTTGCTGAGCGTCGTGCTGAGTAGCGGGTATCGCATCGCTTCATAACTAGGCATGGCTATCTGTACGCCCTCAAAATCCATGAGGAAATTGGCTACCTGGCGTTGTATCGTCTCGAGGTTGAGCCGTTTCTGCTCGATAAGCGTGCGGTTGAGGTAGATCGACTGTCCGTATGCGCCGTCCACCCAGCGCTCGTGGCCGTACAGCGCCATGAGGTAGGTGCCGGTAAGCGCAGCCGCACGGTCGGCGTTGAATGGTAGTATCGGCATGTGGATATCACTCATCGTCTGCGCCGACGTACCTAACATCGGTCTGCCGACTACCAGAATCTGATAGTTGGTATGCCCGATGCGGCGATCCAGTTGCTCCATGAGAAACCCCAGATCCTGGTTCAACCGCAAGTATATGTCTTCCTGTTCCGCTGACGCTATCTGGTCAGTCTCCGCCTTTGGTGAGAGGGTGTTGAGTTGAAGCATCAGCATGTCCGGTGTAGCGTCTGTACCGAGTTTTTCCGTTTGCTGGATAGCCAGCGCCAGTTCGATCACTAGGGTGTTGGCTTCCGGCGACAGGGGCAGCACTTGGTTTACCTCGTATGCAAAACCTTTCTTTCGTTCCAAAGGCGTAGGCGCCGTATAAGTGAGGATATCCATACGCGGTGTCCACTGACGTGCCGCAAGCGCAGCGATACGATCGGATTTGTTTTGCTCAAAAGCAGCCGAAGTGAGTCCTTCGGAATAAGCTGCAGAAGCCACCCATTGCCGTGTCTCTGCATCTATCCAACAGCAGGCGTTAGCCGCATGCCCGGCCAAGATAACAGTGGTCTCAGGAGAGATACCCACGGCGTATATCTTGGCATTCGGATAGTGCAGGCGCATGCGGTCGGTCATAGTAGGTGAAAGCAGTGCCTTCGGCGATATCTGCAGTTTGGTACCTATACCATGTACTGTCTCGTCCTCCAGCATCGCATGGATCTTGCGGTCCCGACGCAGGAAATAAGTATCCATCGTATAGCCGTGCCGTTCAGGTGTGACACCGGTCATTAGAGTTGCAGTCGTCTCATTTCCGCCGTATACCAGATGCGGATATGTAATCGTTGTTTGAAAAGCTTCTTCACTCAAGGTCCTCAGTCCGCCTTGTTGCCAATACGGACGTAATATAGCTAAGTTCTCTGCTGTCATACCATCGACAACAGCTACTACCGTCAGCCGCGGCGCGGCAATTAAAACGACAGTAAAGAGGCCGAAAATCAGCGTAATATATAAACGAATCGTGCGCATAAATGTGTCAAAGGAAGGATTAAAAGTCGCCAGCCAAAACCTACCAGCGGATGGCAGGAGAAGAAGGTGAGAAAGGTGACAAGGATCAGTAATAGTCCGTAAAGGCAGAGAAAAGTAATATCGAGCCAACGGGAGCGTTTGCCTCTCTTTTTATCCCAATAACTGATGCCTGCTACCAATAGGAAATAAAGTGCCAGGCCGAGATACCAAGTCTTGTACCATGGCACGCGCTCAATCTCAAATGGAGCGATATGTTCGCTCTTTACCAGTTGGCAATCCGCTGTATGTGCTTTAGAGACATAGAACATCAGTTCTTCAGGAAGGAAGAGTCGCTCTTCACCATGCATCTTCTGGTCTGCTTTGGGTCCGAAAAGTAGGTTTATTCCTGCATCTGCCCATGAACCTCTCGGCGTATAACGCTGTATAAATCGGCGGTAGGTAAGGCCTTCTGAGCCTTGATAATCCGACCATGAACCCTCAGCATTATTGCCGATGAAAATCGGATTGATCATATAGTACGGCCGTGTGGCGCAGTTATCAAAAACGAAGTTATACAGGTATTTGCGGTTCTCCGGCCGGTAGTTTTCTACCAGCGCTTGCCACAGGAGATTTGTTTGCTCTGTCGTGAAATTCAGTATTTGTTCATAGACCGGTCTGTTATCGCGGTTGTATTCGTACATAAACCAGTAATAAGGCGATGCACCCAGTTCGTACCAGGTTTCGCCACGGACGAATTTCCAATAGAAATGATCGGTGTTAAAATCAAAAATACCGTAGTTGAAGACGATATCGATGTCGTTCGCTTCATCGCACACACGTATAGCAGTGTGTCCGTAGCGCGCGTAAAGTTCTTTGCCCGGCGAACAAGTAAGCAGCGAGATGCGTGCGTTCTCGCTAAGCGTCTGCGCCTGAATCAGCAAACTCAAAGAGAGGCACAGACCAAGGATATATGTTCTCATATTAAGATACATAGCAATAGATGCAATAAGGAACAAAGGTAGAGGTTAAACCGAGTAACCATCCGGCGCACACCTGCGCAGGCGTATGTGCGTTGAGATGCAAGCGAGCCCCCATCAGGATAAGCGTCAGTGCGAGCCAAAGCGTTAATGTGCCCCATGCGGGAATAGCACCAAGACCGAGACAGTATGTGAATATGCCGCCTACCAAGCCGCCAAAGCCCGTGAGATGGGCACTTATTTTCCAAAACCGGTTGATGACAGCAATGATAGCGATTGCCGCCGTAGCGCCTATCGCAATGAACGACAGGAAAAGCGGCGCATGAAGGATGGATACAACGAGATAAGCCCAGAAGGCAAAACCCAATGCGGTATAGAGATAAGGTATCGTACGTTCTTTGGGGTTTTCAATTTGCATGTCTTTCACCTCGCCGCGTTTCAACATGATCCATATAGCAGAGATGGGAATCAGGCAGGTGAGGATAAACGTCCCTAATATCGCAACCAGCACCCATGCCCAATGGATCGGTGCTACATGAAGCGAATGCGCATAGCAGAAAAGCACTATACCATACGTAGGCACAAAGAGCGGGTAGAGTACCACACTCAGAAATTTAGCTACTATGTCCAATATGCGACTCATAGAATGGTCTTGCGCATGCGGGCTACCGGAATACCCATTTGATCTCGGTATTTTGCAATGGTACGCCGTGCAATGGGATAACCATGTTGGCCCATGATATCTACCAATTGCTCGTCCGTGAGCGGACTTTGCTTATCTTCCTTGCCTATTACCTCTTGCAGTATTTTCTTTATCTCGCGGGTAGATATCTCGTCGCCCTCGGCATTGCGCATTCCTTCCGAGAAGAAATATTTGAGCGGATAGATCCCGAAGCGGGTCTGGACATACTTGCTGTTACTTACGCGCGAGATGGTGGAGACATCGTATCCTGTTCTATCCGCTATGTCTTGCAGTACCATGGGCTTGAGACTGCTCTCTTCGCCGTCCAGGAAGAAATCATACTGCGCACGGAGAATGGCAGTCATTGTTTTCATCAAGGTCTCGTTGCGTTGCCGGATAGCATCAATAAACATCCGTGCCGATTCAAGACGCTGCTTGATGAAAGTGGTCGCCTCGCGTGACTCTTTGGTCTTAGGCATCTTGGTATATTCCTCCAGCATGTCAGAATACTCTCGGCTAACATGTAACTCAGGTATATCGCCGGTGTTGAGAACAACGTATAATTCTTCCTCCCGTTCCTCAATGGTAAAATCCGGGATGATTGTTTCGCGCTGTGTCTCATATACATTGCCCGTGAAGGCATTGGCAGGCTTTTGATTCAGTTTAAGTATCTCCTGCACGGCAGACTGAAACAGTTCTTCGCTGCATTCCAGACGTTGTATAATTTTGTCAAAATGATGTTTGGAGAACGCATCAAAGAAACCACTAAGGATCTTATATGCCAATTCCCTGCCTTCCGTTGGCTCTTCCTCTATTTTTACCTCCAGCTGGCGGAGCAGACATTCTTGCAGGTTAGCGCTGGCAATACCGGGCGGGTCAAATTTTTTAATTTGGTCAACTATCTCCTGCATCTCTTCATCCGTGATCTGGATCTGCTCTTGGAACATCAGATCGTCCACCAGTTGCTCTATGGTACGGCGCAAATAGCCGTCATCATCGATGTTACCCAGCACCCATTTGGCCACATGGCGTTGGGGTTTGGTCATCTTGGTCAGATATATCTGCGATTTCAGGTCTTCTATCAAGCTTGAGCCTCCGATGATAGGAACCTCACGCTGATCATTATCAGACGGACTGTACTGCTGTTGCAGCATATAACTTGGTGTCTCGTCGTCCGAGACATACTGCTCATAATTGAACTCGTCGTTTTGCAGTGGATCCCGTTGACGTCCGTCGTCATATCCGTCATCCGGCATGTAACTGTCATCGAACTCATCGAGCGTCTCGCTCTGCGCCGTATATTCTTCTTCATGACCTTCTTCGAGCGCAGGATTTTCCTGTAGCTCTTCGTTAATACGCTGGCACAACTCGATCGACGGCAATTCAATCATACGAATTACCTGAATCTGAGTCGGCGTCAGTTTGGTTGTCTGAGTTAATGACTGTTGAAGACCTACTTTTTGCATAACTTATCTGATTAGATCCAGCACATTTGTACTGATATATTCCAGTTGTTCGTTGTCCAATTCGGTATGCATAGGCAGCGAGAGTACACATCCTGCCAATTGTTCCGCCACAGGGAAATCTCCATCTTTGTATCGAGGATCGATATATGCTTTTTGTTGATGCAGTGGGACAGGGTAGTATATCATTGCCGGAATGCCTCGTTCTGCTAATCCTTCGCGCAGTGCGTCTCTATCCGCACCTGTCACGCGCAACGTGTATTGATGGAACACATGTGTGGATTTAGCCTGTCTTCCCGGGATCAGCAGCGCCTCGCAACCCTTGAATGCCTCATCATAATAGGCTGCAGCCCGTTGACGCGCAGCGATATATTCGTCCAGATGTGGCAGTTTGGCATCCAATACGGCTGCCTGAATGCTATCCAGACGGCTGTTGACACCTATCATGTCATGGTGGTAACGAACGACCATGCCGTGGTTTGCTATAGCCCGCATTTTCGCAGCTAACTCCTCGTCATTGGTGAAGATAGCGCCTCCATCGCCGTAGCAACCGAGGTTCTTAGAAGGGAAGAAAGAGGTGCAACCGATGTCTCCTATTGTGCCGGCCTGTTTGGTCTCGCCGTTGGAGAACGTATATTTCGCGCCGATAGCTTGGCACGCATCCTCTACAACATACAGGTGATGTTCCTTCGCCAGTGCCATCAGTCCCTCCATGTCAGCGCACTGACCGAATAGATGAACGGGTACGATCGCTTTAGTGCGCGGCGTAATAGCGCGACGAACGGAGTCCAGATCCATATTCATTGTTTCCCAGTCGACATCTACTACTACCGGTGTCAGCCCCAGCAAAGCTACCACTTCGGCTGTAGCGATAAAGGTAAATGTAGGTGTGATCACTTCGTCACCCGGCTTCAGACCAAGCGCCATGAGTGCAATCTGCAAAGCGTCTGTTCCGTTGCCTACAGGTATCACATGTTTTGCGCCCGTATAGGTTTCTAAATGGTGCTGAAAATCAGTCACTTTAGGTCCTTTGACAAACGCTGCGGAGGAGATGACCTCCTCTATGCCTGTATCAATCTCCTGCTTGATTCGCATATATTGCGACTGCAGGTCCACCATTTGAATTTTTTTCATTGCCGTAAGGCTTTTGTTATTGCTCTAAGATATATTCCACGACCGCCGGATAAACCCATGCGGAAGTAATCTGAGGATTTGAATACCGCAGTTCAACATCCAGCTTGTCTGCGCGCTCGGGCGAATAGGTGCAAAGGGCTTTGATGTCCGTTGCTTGTACCTGTGCAAAATGACTCATTCCCACGCGCACACTCACCTCTACCTCACTTGGGAAAAGCCGTAGATGATAACCTTCCGGTACACCGGTCACGCGGATAGGAATGATAAACTTCTTCTCCGTAAACCGCTCGGTGATAATTCGTACGCCTATACTGTCTTTCTCTGCCCGCACACTTTGGGGCAGTGCCAGTGCTACGCGCAGATCAGTTGTGTCCGTAAGTTCGCTCAATGTCAATGCCTCAGTATAGATAGTATCGATAGAGGCGAGGGTTTTGTCCTGACCGTATATCTTCATCGATGAGCGGGATAGGATAGGTGCACCGACAAACTGATATTCGGCAGCAGGCGTAAGTTCCGCCGCGAGGGCTATCACTACGTTTTTCTCCTGCTCCGTAAAATACGGGCAGCGAATCTCCTCCGGTTTGGTCTCGATCAGCCGGCTCGTACCTTGCAAGATATCACTTATACTGCGTCTGAGTGCGTCGGACGGCACATGAATCGTTCCTTTTTCGCCGTGGATATATGACCGTAGGTCAATCGTCAGATGCAGCGGTTCGCGATGATAGGTATTGAGCCGGCTACCCGCGTCGCGCACCTCAATCATCACTTGCTCCGGCAATCCTTCTTCGCCCAAACCGATGTTACCCGGTTTTCCGGTATAAGTGATCGCTACCGGCACATGCGTATTACGCACCGATTGCATGGCATGGCCGTACCAGATGACAGCAGCCAACACCAGAAAAAGCAGAAATGTCAGGATGTCCCTTTTCACCTTGATAACTTATTTCTTCTCCTCTTTAGCAGCCGCCTGTGCCGCATCGGATGCATCGGCGAAGACACTATCCTTGCTTACTTTGATAGTTACGTCTTTAGCGATGGTGATGATAAAGGTGGTCTCTTGTACCTCTTTGATCTCACCGTAAATACCACCGGCGGTTACCACTTTGTCTCCCTTTTTCATCGCTTCGCGTTGAGCCTGCAATTCCTTCTGTTTTTTCGTCTGCGGACGAATCATAAAGAAATAGAAAACGACGAAGATGAGGATCATCATAATCCAGAAACTCCATTGACTACCTTGTTGCGCAGCGCCTTCTGTGGCCTGCAAGAAAATTAAATTAAGCATAATTATAAAAATTTAAACTGTTTAACAAATTGATAAAGGAAGTTGGAACGCATTATTTCACGCTCAAGGCCTTAAACAGCGTACCCTCATTTTTCATGTTACGCAGGATTTCGGTCAGAATACCGTTGATAAACATATAACTTTTGTCGCCCGAGTATTCCTTGGCTAATTCGATATATTCGTTCATCGAAACCGTAAGTGCAATCTCGTCAAAAGCGGTGATTTCCGCAAGTGCAGTCTCGAGAATAATACGATCCATATAAGCAATACGATCGGCATCCCATCCCTTCAGGTTCGCATTGATCAGTTGCTCGAACTGCTCATGCCCCTCAATCGCTTTCTCCAGCAGAGTAGTAGCAAAACGGACTTCATTCTCGTTATCAAACATCTCCAGCAGCGGAGTTTCCGGGGTGCTGTCCTCTGCAAGCCGTTTAATTGTTTTGACGACATAACTGAGCACGACCTCTACATCTGTCGTCCAGTTCGATTTGTCGAGCACCAGTTCCATCTCGTCCAGCGCGTCGTATAGCACTTCGTTTTCCGGCAGCAGATGCTGGTATATCTGGCGCCAAAGGCGCTTGTCATCCTCGTATGTGCATTCCTCTGCCTCCATATAGGTGCGGTAATAATCGCTCTCTATCAGCTTGCGGTAGATATCACTCACAGCCTGCATTCCGCTGTCCCAACTCAATTGCTGCTCCTGCACGCGAGCGCGAAGGGCGCGGTTTTCGAAAAGTTGCTGAGCCAAACGGTTTTGTACAAAACGACGATTAGGCGTCCAGGACGAGTGTGTAGCCTTGGAGCGTGCCAGCTGATCCTCCAACTGGCGCTGTGCATAAGCCGTTAACTCATTCGCGAAATCCAGCAGTATGAAATATAAATCGTACGTGTCTGCGAAACTCTTATTCAACTCCTTGCGCGCTGTTAACAGTGTTTTCTCCGGGTCCTTGTAGTAGGCGAAAAGGGTTTGGATAACCCTCGTTCGTACCGTGGTTCGATTGATCATATCTATTATCTATAAATGTTCGTACATAGGCGCGCGTGATGCGCGCAACCAAAAATTTGCGCAAAGATACAAAAAAATTTGCACATATGCAAAAATTTTACTAATTTTGCAGCGATTTCTTTAAAAAACAGAAGAAAATGGAGAAGAATCAGGAAGAAAGACGGGAGCAGGAGATTGTATATAGCCGTTCCGTCAAGGCAGGGAAGCGTATCTATTATCTGGATGTACGCAAAGCGCGTAACAATGACCTCTATCTCTCTATCACGGAGAGCAAGAGACGTCAGGCAGAGGGAGATGAAGCGCCGTCGTTTGAGAAGCATAAACTCTTCTTGTACAAGGAAGATTTTGCGCATTTTACCGAGGGACTTCAGGACGTGATCGCTTATGTACAAAACCAGTTAGGCGAGATTGAAGCACGACCGGAATATGTGCCGGAGGAGGCCGCAGAGGCACCTGCAGAGGAAGAAGGTCCGAAGAAAAAAGGTATCTTCGGAATCTTTAAATAAAGAGTAGATTAATGATCTGAGCGGCAACGTCCGCTTTGCTGAGCAAAGGAAGTTCGGCTTCTCGGCCGTCCGCTTGTAGTATCGTTACACGATTAGTATCGGTGCCGAAACCGGCGCCTGCATCGCGTAGCGAATTAAGAATGATAGCATCGAGATTTTTGCGTTCCATTTTATGGAGCGCATTTTCTTTTTCGTTCTGTGTCTCGAGCGCAAAACCGATCAGTTTTTGATTCGCCCGCTTGCTCTCGCCTAAACTCTTCGCTATGTCCGGCGTAGTACGGAGCACGAGATGCATCTTGGTCTGATCGGCTTGTTTTTTGATTTTCTCTGCCGCTTCTTCAGCCGGTGTGAAATCGGCTACAGCGGCGCAAAGGATAGCACTGTCGGCTTGCTCCCATTCGGAGAGACATGCTTCGTACATCGCTTGTGCCGAGAGCGCATCTATCCTTCGGATCGCTCCGAAAGGATTGTAGATCGGGGCAGAGACAGCACCGCATACTAACGTCACTTTTGCGCCGCGACGGGCACATTCGTGCGCCAATGCGGTACCCATTTTACCTGTGGAATAATTGCTGATGAACCGCACAGGGTCGATCTTCTCCTGTGTCCCTCCGGCGGTGATGAGTATCTTGCGTCCGGCAAGGTCTTGCGGGGCCAAAGCATATTCAACAGCTTCCTGCAGTTCCTCTATCTCCGGCATACGTCCTTTACCGCTGGTACCGCACGCCAATAGTCCTTCGTCCGGCTCTATTACACGTACTTTCTCCCAGCCTCGAATGGTTTCGATAGCGTGTTGTGTAGCAGGGTTTTCCCACATCTTGTCATTCATTGCCGGGGCAACAATGATCGGTTTACGTGCGGCGCAAGAACAGATAGTGGTCGTTAACGCATCGTCGGCAATGCCGCTCGCCATCTTGGCGATCACGTTTGCCGTAGCGGGGGCTACGATCATGGCATCACACCATTCGGGCAGGGATATATGCTCGGTGGCATGCTCGTTGATAGCGGCAAACACATCCGAATACACCCTGCTACCCGAGAGGGTCTGCAGGGTGGTTTCAGTAACAAATTGCAAGGCATTCCGCGTCGTAGTAACCCGCACTTCCGCGCCCGCTTTGATGAGCAAACGAATGAGTTCAGGTATCTTGTACGCCGCTATTCCTCCGCTTATACCTACCAATATGTGCTTGCCTTTGAGCATCGGTCTTTGCTCTTTAAGCCCGGCGGTCTATTTCAGCGCTTCGTCGCGGTTGCCGGTGCGGTAAACGAGTTCACCGTCGATGAACTCCTGAGTGGCCATCAAGGTCGGTTTAGGAAGACGCTCGTACTGACGGCTGATCTCGATCTGCTCGCGGTTCTCGAAGGTCTCCTCCAGATTGTCCTGAGGAATAGAGAAATCCTGTAATTTGGCGTCCAACTCACGTTTGATGCCCGTGCTGATTTGGTTGGCACGTTTGGCAATAATTGCTACGGTCTCGTAAATATTCCCAACCGGCTCCATGAGCAGGTTGATGTCGCGTGTGACCGTGTTTTTTGGTGCTTTAGAACTTTTGTAATCCATATATCTTATTCTTTAGTTATTTTCTTGATTTGAACCAACATCTTGTCCGCTTCTTTGCGGTGTTTTGAGTTCGGGTACTCGGTAATAAAATTGTAGTATTCATCCTGTGTGTCCCGTGCGCGCTCCATCTTTTTCTCCTCAAAGGAATTGATCATCTGCTGGTATTTAGCCTGCAGGATGAGCCAACTGAAATCTTCCTGATAGGCATTGCTCGGGTAATCTTTCAGCGCATTTTTTGCTACTACCTCGCAACTGAGATAGTTGTTGCCCAGATACGAACCTAAGTTGTAGTACAGTTGTGCGCTTTTGAGCTCTTTGTAGGCCAGTTTGTCGTACAACTCCGCCATTTCCTGATAAGCCTGCTCGGCGTACGGACTCTCCGGGTATAACTCCACGAACTGGGTAAAGGCCTGTATGGCTTTTTGGGTAATACCCTGATCGAGCCGTGCGTCCGGCGAATCCAGATATTGGCAGTGACCTATCTGGAAATAGGCTTCCGTCGCATATTTACCCTTTGGGTAATTGCGGACATAGGCCTGATAATAATCGGTTGCGGACTCGTAAGATTTCTGCCCCATATAACTGCGTGCCAGATAGGCCAAGATGTCCTCTGAACGCTCCGTGCCTTTGTAATAGGACGATACGTCGTCCAGCAGCGTCTGAGCTTTTACATACTGCTTGTCGTTGAAATACTGCAGCGCCGCCTGGTATTTCTCCTCGGGGTCGCGCGATTTCAGCAATTTCTGGTATTCTCCGCAACCGGAGAGCAACACCATAAACAGCAATATTAAAAGTCCATTCTTCTGCATTCTACAAAAACGGGCGACAAAGGTACAACTTTTTTTTTAATTATGCAAGTGAAATCTTTATTTTTTAATCATTTCTTCCCAATTCGGGGAGGAAAGTACGACCAAACTGTCATTTTTTGCTACAATGAAGTAGCAGGCAGCGTCTTGCGCGCGATCAATCAGTTGCAATCCTTCTTCTGCTCCGAGCACCATACAAGCCGTAGCCAGCGCGTCGGCGCGCATACAGGATGAACTGACCACCGTAGCGCTTAACAGCGAGTGCTGTACCGGATATCCCGTGCGCGGGTCTATCGTGTGGCTGCGGCGCTCGGTCCCTTCGTAGTAGAAATTGCGATAATTGCCGCTTGTCGCCATGCAGATGTCCGAAACAGAAAGTATCTCTTGCAATTCGCTCTGTGCCCCTTCGTTGTTCAGGTTCGGCTTGGTCACACCAATACGCCATGGTTCGTTTTTATCGTTCACGCCCTTGGCTACCACTTCGCCGCCAATATCCACCAGGTAGTTGGTGCATCCTTGTTCCCGCAACAGCTTTGCTATCATGTCGCAAGCCTGACCTTTGGCTACGGCACCACCGTCTATCTGCACCCTCGGGTCAGATTTATGGACATGGTGCTCGATTAACTCCACCTTGTCAAAACCCACGAACTGCCTTAGCGAGTCTATATCGGTCTGTACTCTGTCCGCGGCCCTGTCTGGGTCTGTTTTCTGTATTCTCCCGAAACCCCAATAATTGACAAGCGGTGCTACCGTGATGTCAAAAGCCCCGCCGGAGAGCGTATACACCTCTGTCGCTTCGCACCACATTTGTTCGAAAAGCGCATCGGTTGCCGTGTTGCGGTTCGCATTTACGGCCGAGAGAACAGAGTGGGAGTTGAACATACTCAGGCTGTTGTCAAACGCCTGCAATGCAGCTGTGATGCTATCGTGCAGATCGCTCGCAGCTTCATAACGGATGTTATAATACGTGCCGAAGATCTTCCCTTCGTTGTGGTAATACGCTGCTTTAGTCTCTTCGCTCTCGTTATTCCATCCCCATATCAGCAGCGCTGCCAGGCCTACGCCCAGCAGTGCACTGATCATATGTCGTTTGTTAACTTGCACGTGATTAGAACCAGATACCGAGACCGATGGTGCCGTTCAGTTTCTGGTTATAGAGTTTGTCGTAACCTACTTCGTTCACAAATACGTTGTATCCCGGGTCGTTCTTATCGGTTACCATGCCGTCCGGATTCAGGCTACCGAGGGCAAAGAGATTCAGCGTGCAGGCACCGAGGTCAAACTCTTTGTCGATCTTCACTGCGATATTCGTTACAGCGAATTTCTCATTGCCGTACAACGGGCTCTCCCACGGCGACATGCCGAGTTGTGCGCCGAGCGTCAACCCGATGCTCTCGATGGTGTAGTCGTAGCCGATCTCAAGATACGAAGACCATGCGCGGCGGCCCAGCAGACCATTCAGAATATCATCTGCTGTCGGGGCGTTATAGTCATTTCCGGCTACGGTGGTGTACCAGTTGATGTAAGCGCCTACGCCGAAGAGCGCGTCAAAACTGTAACCGGCCCATACCTCAGTTGTGCTGCTGTTCTCGTTGAGGATGTTTTCGTTCACGCCTTTCCAGGAGAAGAAATTCGAACCGTCGCAATAGTAATAATGGTTAAATCCGACACTGGCACCGAAGAAGGAGAACGAACCGATTACGTCCACCTCCGGCATAAAACGGGTGAACTCTGTGCCATCATTCTGGTCTTTCTTGAATTTCCAGTCCGATGCACCGATATTACCCCATGCACCGATACGGAACTGAATCTTCTCATCTTCCGCGTCAAAACCGAGCAACACTTCCGGCTGAAAACTCAGCGCACCGTTGTTCTGGCCACGCCAGATATAACTGCTCACGATCTCAGCTCCTGCCTCGTAGGCAAACTCTGCTTCTGCTTTCGCAGACAAAACAACCGCAACCAAGGCGGTAACTAATACCAAAACTTTTTTCATTTTCTAATTTAAACAGTTATTTGTTGATTATTGTTTGTTATTTCAAGTACACTCCGAATGTGATATTGGCGTTGATGGCCTGTTCCCAAGGGTAGTCCGGATGCCATTCGGCGGCAATCTTGCTTGCGGCGAGGGCTGAAGGATTGATTGATAACTGTCCTTGCAGCATCAAGCCGCATCGCTCGGCGACGCTCCAGTCCTTGCGCAGCCGCAGTTCTATATTCTGTACCGCAAAATTGCGCTCATAGAAAGTGTAGCAACTTTTCCAGGGTGTAATTCCGAAGGCGCCGTAGAGGCTGAATCCGAGGGGCAAAGCCTGGGTATAACTGATCTCGGCATAGCTCGAATAGGCTCTAACGGTGTCTCCTGCATCATCCCGATAACTATCCGCTCCGGCGATACGGCTGGCCCAAAGGATACTCAGCGGTATTTTAGGACTGAGCGTGTATCGTAGGTCGAGCTCAACGCGATTGCCTTTGTCCGGATAATTGGCGAAATCAAAGAATCCGCAATCGAAATTATGGATATAGAGCAGAAATACATTGATGCCCCATCGCTCAAAACCGATGCTCAGATCCACTTCGGGCTCAAACGTGCTAAACGTCCAGTCCGTCACTCCGATGTTCCACCACATATCGGCATACAAACCGCCGTATCCGACGCTGACATCGCCTTGTATATTGGCTCCACCAGCATAGATGCCCCGCCAAAGATAAGCCGTCTGTATTTTTGCCTGTGCACCGTACGTCAGTCCGACGGGTTTCTTGTATTCATCCCATAGTCCGCTGCCGGCCTCGCTTGCGTGTGCGCTCGCGGGAAATAGAATAGGTAAAGCTCCGGTGCATAGCACCAGAGCCATTACTTTTTTCCAAAATGTCTGTTTATAATGCATTTTGTGCTTCCCACGCCTTACGGAGGGCAACCTCGAGAATGCGTGTGTTGCTGAGCTCAACAATACCGCCATCCGGCCCCGGCTCCATATGATAATCAGCTGTGCCTTCTCCGTTGAAGAAAGAACGAACCTCCTCTCCGGAGAGATTTAATTCTGCAGCAATTGCATCCATAGAACCATGTGGCAGGCTGTCTTTTACAGCACGAAGGCGATTAAATGTTGTACGCATAATAAATTGTGATTTTTATGTTGTT
>JAGCFY010000056.1 GCA_017649845.1 Paludibacteraceae bacterium | reverse complement strand
AGCAGTGAATAAAAGTAAACTTTTTTTCAATGTGATAGTCATATTTGTGTGTTTTTATATTACGTTTTTTAGTTGATTTCAAAATCACGGGATATATACGTAGTATATATAGGGTGCAGTAGGATGCGGATCACTCTCGATAATGGCTCGATATTGACTCGATGTTGGCTCGAAATCGGTTCGAAATCGACTCAAGTTCAGAGTGTCAAAAAATCAGTCCGTATTACCCGATATTAAATCACGCTGCAAAATTACTGCTTTTTTTTGAAATGTGTGTGCATATAATAAAAAAAAATGTGTAAAAATTGACATTTTTGGCAAAAAAACTCGCATGCGAACATTATTTATTTGCATATATGAAAAATTTTTTGTACCTTTGCGCGGTTTTTTGGTTAAAGACCAAAACAAACAAGAATTAACAAACAATCTTTTTGAAGAATAGTATGAAAAAATCTATTTTTGCATTGTCATTATGCATGGTGGCATCGATGGCAATTTATGCACAAGATGTAGACAAAGAAGTGGTAACGGCTGATGCGGATGCCGGTCAGGCTGCAGGCGAAGAAATGCAGGCTGCTCCGAAAGAGAGTCCGTGGAAGTTTGACGGAACAGTTGGTCTAAATGCCGCAGCTACGGGTTTGGTAAACTGGGCAGCCGGTGGTAAGAACAACGTGAACGGTATCGCTTTTGCCAAACTGCATCTGTTGTATTCCAAGGACAACTTGGCATGGGAAACGAATTTTGACACGGATTTCGGATTGACGTGGATCGATCAGGACGAAGATGCCTTCCAGAAGTCGAGCGATAATATCAAGTTGGCTACGAAGTTCGGCTGGGAGTTTCATCCGACATGGTATCTGACCGTTTTGGGTAGTTTCCAGAGCCAGTATGCTTTGGGTCGTAACTATGTTACTGGCTATAACCCCATCATTTCCAAATGGTTGGCTCCTTCGTATACCGATATCTCTGTCGGTATTGACTGGAAGAAGAGTTACAACGGAGCAGACTTCTCGATTTATCTGTCTCCGATTGCCGGTCGTATCACTACGGCCTATATCGGCGATGCATGGAATCGCAAGTATACGCAAGAGCAGGCGCTGGGTGATTATCAGTTTGCTATTGACCATGCGGCAGATGACGTGGAGTTGGCACTGGCACAGGCTGCTTATGATGCAGCAGCGGCCTTGTATGACTATGATGCAGTGGCAGCAGCCGGAACGGATCTGCGTACCGAGTTGCAGAAGACCTACGGTACATACAAATATGACAAGAATACCGGTGATAAGATCTATCGCAACTTCCGTGCAGAGTTGGGTTTGAGTTTCAAGGGCTCGATTGCTTATAAATACAATGACTTGACACTTGGAACCACGCTGACCTTGTTTACCCCGTATCAAGGCAAGGGCTTCAATGTGAAGGATGTATACGACGCAAACAACGGCGCAGGCGCATGGGATGCACTTCCTGCAGCTGATCGTTACTTCCTGTACTCGAACAACAACCGTTTCTTCGGCCATTTTGACGTGGACTGGGATGTTAACCTGAGCTACCAGTTCCTCAAGTGTCTGCAAGTGACGTTGAGCACGAGTCTGAAGTACTACAACGGTACGTTGATTGCAAACAAAGACGGCGAAGTGGCAGAGCGTTGCCAGTTCAAAGGCGTCTTAGGTCTTGGTATCGGATATAGTTTCTAATGCAGACTTTAGAGACTCTTTCGCAGAACATTCGTGAGTTACTGGAACGCTACGCGGCGTTGCAGCAAGAGAACGCGCAGTTACGTGCAGACGCGGAGAAACAGCGAGAGGAGTTGATAAGGACGCATAGCGAATTGCTGGAACTGCAGCAGAAGAACCGCCGAATAGCGACGGCTAATGCGATGGTTTCGGCAGAAGGTGCGGAAGATGCTACCAAACGCATCAACGCGCTGATAGCGCAAGTGGATAGAGCCATTGCAGCACTGAAACGATGAGCGACAGACAACATATTAATCTGCATTTGGACGCACACTCGGTGGGTCTGGATGTGCCGCGAGATCAGGAACCGAACTATCGTGCGGCAGCGGATTTATTGAACCGGCGTTATCAGTATTATCTGAAGTTGCGTCCGACGGCTTCGGCTGAGCAACTCTGGATGTACACGGCGTTGGAAGTGGCTGTGGCACTGCAATCCGATGCGCGGGAAAAGAGTATCGCGCCCATAGAGAAAGAATTGAAAGAACTCAATAACTTAATAGAAAAAACGATAAAACAATGAACACAACAATCATTTTTGTCATGTGTGCAGTCGCCGTCGGCGGACTTTTGCTCGGCGCGGGGGTGTACTACCTCATAGCTCGTCTTATCGGCATGAACCTTGTTAGAAAGGCTGCTGAAGAGGCTGAAGTGATGAAGAAAAACAAGATTGTTGAGGCTAAGGAGAAATTTATCGCCCTGAAGTTGGAGCACGACAATGCCGTGCGTGAGCAGGACAGACGCATACAGCAACAAGAGCAGCGTTTGCAGCAACGTGAGCAACAACTCAATCAGCGTCAGGGAGACATTCAGCGCAGTCTCAACGAAGTGAATCAAAAAGTGCAGCAAGTGGAGCAACGCCAACAGGCGCTGGACTACAAGCAGCAAGAAGTGGAGAAATTGCATCAACAGGCAGAGAAACAGTTGGAGCAACTGAGCGGCATGAGTGCCGAGGAGGCGAAGAAACAACTGGTGGAGGCGCTGAAAGATGAGGCGAAGACCGCAGCGATGTCATATATCAACGAGATCATGGACAACGCGCGTCTGGAAGCCAACAAGGAGGCTAAGAAAATCATCATTCAGACTATTCAGCGTGTTTCGTCCGAGACAGCGGCAGAGAATACCGTTTCCGTTTTCCATATTGAGAACGATGAGGTGAAAGGTCGTATCATCGGCCGTGAGGGACGTAACATCCGTGCGTTGGAAGCGGCTACTGGTGTGGAGATTGTAGTAGACGATACGCCGGAGGCCATCACTCTGTCTGCTTTTGATCCTGTGCGCCGTGAGATAGCCCGTCTGGCGCTGCATCAACTGGTGCAAGATGGTCGTATTCACCCTGCGCGCATCGAGGAAGTGGTGGCGAAAGTGACCAAACAGGTGGAAGATGAGATCGTGGAAGTAGGAAAGCGTACGGCCATTGACCTCGGTGTGCATGGTCTGCATCCTGAACTCATCCGTCTTATCGGCAAGATGAAATATCGTTCGTCGTACGGTCAGAACTTGCTACAACATAGTCGTGAGACCGCGAACCTTTGCGCTGCTATGGCCGGCGAGTTAGGGCTGAACGTCAAGGCTGCGCGTCGTGCCGGATTGCTGCACGATATCGGTAAAGTGGCGGAAGATGACGTGGAACTGCCGCACGCAGAACTGGGTATGAAACTCTGCGAGAAATACGGAGAGAAGCCGGATATCTGCAATGCTGTAGGTGCGCACCACGACGAATGTGAGATGACAACAATCATTGCGCCGATCGTGCAAGCTTGTGATGCTATCTCCGGTGCCCGTCCGGGTGCTCGTCGCGAGATTGTAGAGAGTTATGTGAAACGTCTCAATGACTTGGAGAACCTCGCCATGTCGTTCCCGGGAGTGGTTAAGACTTATGCGCTGCAAGCCGGTCGCGAACTGCGTGTTATTGTAGGCGCAGACAAGATTTCCGACAAGGATACCGAGTTGCTTTCTTTCGATCTGGCAAAGCGTATCCAGGACGAGATGACCTATCCGGGACAAGTGAAAGTGACCGTTATCCGCGAGGTGCGGGCTATCAATGTAGCGAAATAACGGTTAGAGATAAAAATCTTTACATAGATCTTGATAAGGGCGGCTTCGGCCGCCTTTGTCGTCTTCTAGAACGAGCGTGTCTTCGACGGTCGTTATGTCGTCACGACGTGATGTCGTCATTACGAAGGCCATCAATACTCGCCTTGCGGGCTTTGACTCCTTAGAATAAACGCGCGTGATGCGCGCGAGCGCAAACCCTTCTGATGCAGCTAATTGCCGTACTTCCGCTTCCGCTTCGGCGGGAAGAATAAGTGCCAATTGGCCGGTATCGGTCAGCAGTCGAGCGCTATGGTGCAACAACTCTTCATAACTTAGCGTGTCGGTGTGTCGCGCCGTCTGACGCCCTCGGTCGGGATTTTTGAGACTATTCCGGAAATAAGGCGGGTTGCTGACTACAAGGTCGTATTTACTATTTGCCTGCCAGTCTTGCAGACGGGAGAGAAACGCATTGGCGCCGTTCTCTTTGGCTTGCTCAACAGCCGCAGTGTCGATGTCAATGGCATCAATCTGTGCCTTAGGGCATCGTTGTGCCATCATCAAAGCAATCAGCCCGCAACCCGTGCCGACGTCAAGAATACGTGTGCCTGTTGGTGCCCACGCGCCAAGTAGTACGCCGTCGGTACCTATCTTCATGGCGCAGCGATCGTCTTGTACAAAGAACTGTTTAAAGCGGAAGGACATAGTGCGTGTGCTCGTGCTGGCAACAATCGTGCTCGTGGTATTCAATCACGCAGTGCACGGCCAGATAGACACCTAAAACCAAGAAGAGCACCGCGCATATATGACGGAACCATTTCTCGAAGGTCTGCATCTTGCTGGTCAACTTGCCAATGCTTACAGCACTGTAACTCACCAGCCACGCAATTAGCATGATTGGCAGACCGGTACCTAAACCGAATACCACCGGCATCAACCAGTTCCATGTGCTTGGAAGTGTCAGTGTGATATCAATCATCGTCAAGAAATAGACGAGTCGGTGTGGGCAAAAAGCGATGGCAAAGAAGATGCCGAGTATAAACGACCAAAGCCAACTCTCCTTGCTGTCCGTTTCTTTGAGCCATTTGCTGATACCGTGGTCATGCTCGTGGTGATGGTGCCCGCTGAAAAGGAGTACTACGCCGCATATAAGCATAAAGCCCGCCAATATCGGCTCTCCCCAATGCCCGAGGATGTGCTGAATGCCTTCCGTCTGCGCACCCATCAGGAACGGAATACTGAGCAACACATAGGTCGCTAACTTGCCGAGCACGAACATCAGTCCGTTCGTCAGCACCAACCGACGGTTGTTGATCTCCTTGTCTATATAGCCGATAGCCGTGATGCTGGTCATCAGCGTGCAGGGGTCAAGAATGGTCAGTAAACCGAGCAGTAAAGCAGTCAAAAATTGCACCATAATTGCATGTTTTCTTCAAAAAATCGCGCAAAGGTACTAAAAAAAATGCATCTAAACAAATATTTTTTATCAAAAAATGCATAAAAATAACAAAAATATTTGCATATATAAAATTTTTTGCGTACTTTTGCGGCGTATTTTTGAAATTAATCGGATTAAAAACAAAAAATAACGTCAAAAGTATGAGTAATATTCGTTTTGATGCGTTAAAAATGGCTTTTGAGCATAAACCTGTGACCGTGGTTGAACCGGAAGGTAAAGTGAAGGATTATTTTGCACGTGACGTGTTTACGCGTGAAAAAATGAAAGAATATATCGCGCAGGAGGTGCTTGAGCAGTTATTGGATGATGTAGATAATGGTCGCACAATTCACCGTGACATAGCTGGTGTTGTGGCCATCGGCATCCGTAAATGGGCTATCGAGCGTGGCGCCACTCACTTCACGCATTGGTTCCAACCGCTTACCGGCGGAACAGCAGAGAAGCATGATGCTTTCTTTACGCTCGATAAGAGTGGAGCATTGCTGGAAGAGTTCAGCGGAGACAGTCTGTATCAACAGGAACCGGACGCATCATCGTTCCCGAGTGGCGGTATCCGTAATACGTTCGAGGCACGCGGTTATTCGGCATGGGATCCTTCGAGCCCGGTATTCCTCATCGGCGACACGCTCTGTATTCCTACGGTCTTCGTAGCTTATACGGGCGAGGCATTAGACTATAAGACGCCGCTCATCCGTTCCACGGCTGCTCTCTGTCATGCGGCTCGCGAAGTGTGCGCATATTTTGACAAACAGGTGAAGCACGTGCATGCGAACTTGGGGTGGGAACAGGAGTACTTCCTGATTGACGAATCACTCTACACTGCGCGGCCTGATTTGATGCTGACGGGTCGTACACTGATGGGGCATAACAGCGCCAAGAGCCAACAGCTGGAGGATCATTATTTCGGCGCTATCCCTGCGCGTGTTTTGGCGTTCATGCGTGAGTTGGAATACGAGGCACTCAAAGCCGGTATCCCCGTTCGTACGCGCCATAACGAGGTGGCGCCTAACCAATTTGAAATGGCACCTATCTATGAAGATGTCAATTTAGCAAACGATCATAACTTACTCATTATGAGTATAATGGAACGCGTGGCAGAGAAGCATCATTTCCGTGTATTGCTGCATGAAAAGCCGTACGCTGGTGTTAATGGAAGCGGCAAGCACTGCAACTGGTCCATGGCGACAAATACGGGTATTAACCTTTTGGCTCCCGGCAAGAACCCATACCAGAACTTGCAGTTCATTACTTTCCTTGTCAACGTCCTCATGGCTGTTCAACGTCACAACGGCTTGCTCAAAGCGTCTATTGTCAGTGCGACGAACGAACACCGTTTGGGTGCCAACGAAGCACCGCCGGCCATCATCTCTGTTTTCCTTGGCAAGCAGATTAGTGCTGTGTTGGATAAGTTAGAGCACGCCAAAGCCGAAGAAGCCATCATTATCAATGCGAAGAAAGAGATGAAACTGGGCGTGGCGAACATCCCCGAGATCCTATTGGATAACACCGACCGAAACCGTACTTCGCCTTTCGCTTTTACAGGAAACCGATTTGAGTTCCGCGCTGTCGGTTCATCCGCTAACTGCGGCGCTGCGATGCTGGCGTTGAATGCCGCTGTCGCAGAGCAGTTGATGCTCTTCAAAGAAGAGGTGGACAAACGTATTAAAAAAGGTGAGGCCAAGGAGCGCGTGCTGTTTGACGTCATCAAGAAATATATCGTGGCATGCAAAGCCATCCGTTTTGACGGTAACGGTTACAGCGACGAATGGAAAACTGAAGCAGCCAAGCGTGGTCTTGACTGCGAGACTTCTGTGCCATTGGTCATTGACCGCTATCTGACACCGGAGACGATTCAGATGTTCGAGCGTACGGGTGTGCTCAGTGAAGAGGAACTGCATAGTCGCAGTGAAGTCAAATGGGAGACGTACGTCAAGAAACTGCAGATTGAAAGCCGCGTGATGGGAGACCTCGTGGTTAATCATGTGTTACCTGCTGCTAAGCGTTATCAGACGATGTTGCTGCAGAACGTATTGGCTGTCAAGCAGGTCTTCAGCGCCGATGAAACGGCATCGCTCAACGAAATGGACTATAGCATCATCAAGCAGATTGAGCATCACTCGGGTGCCATCTTCGATGGTGTAGAGCGCATGACTGAGGCGCGCCATAAAGCTAACCGTCAGCCTGATGAACGCAGTAAAGCCATTGCATATCATGATACCGTTCTTCCGCTGATGGCGGAGATTCGTGAGCATGCCGATGCATTGGAACTGATTATTGATGATGAGATGTGGACGTTACCCAAATACCGTGAGATGATGTTTGTTCACTAAGCATGAAAACCCTGCCGTTCATAAAGATGCACGGGCTTGGAAACGACTATGTGTTTGTTGATTGTTTCCTCCCTCAGACGGCCGCTTTGATGGCTAAGACGGACTTGTCTGCTTTGGCACGCCGTATATCTGACCGGCATTGCGGTGTCGGGTCAGACGGTTTGGTTCTTATCCTTCCGGCGCAAGAGGCAGACGCGCGAATGCGTATGTTCAATGCCGATGGCAGCGAAGCGCAGATGTGCGGCAACGCTATTCGTTGCGTGGCTAAGTATCTATATGAGAGCGGTTTATGCAATAAGTCCAGGTTGTTTGTTGATACACTCGCCGGAATCAGAATATTGTCTCTGCACGTCAATGATGGACATGTTGACCAGGTAACAGTGAATATGGGTGTGCCGTCCATCAAGCCGGATGTGTTGACGCCAAATACAGACCCGCTCGGTTTTATGGCGGTTAATATGGGAAACCCGCACGCCGTCTTCTTCCGTGACACGGTCATCACATCGGAGCAACTGGGCAAAGAGGGCGAACGTATCGGTACGCATCCGCATTTCCCGGAGGGCACGAACGTTGAGTTTGTGTGTGTGCGCAATGATAAGGAATTGGATTTGCGTGTATGGGAGCGCGGAACGGGCGAGACGCAGGCATGCGGCACCGGTGCATGCGCAGCCGTGGCGGCAGCAATCAAACTGGGTAAGATGCAACGCAGCGTCACCGTTCATTTACCGGGAGGCGACTTGCTGATACAATGGGAGGCAAATGACAAGCCTGTATTTATGACAGGTTCGGCGACGGAAGTCTTCCGCGGAGAATATAGACTATAGGCAATGAATACGAATAGCCATTATCTGAATCTCAAAGAGCAATACTTGTTCAAGAATATCAGCGATCGAGCTGATGCTTACATGGCGGCGCATCCCGAACAGCGTCTGTTGCGCATGGGAGTAGGGGATGTCACGCGTCCTTTACCGCTACCTGTCTGCGATGCTATGCATCGAGCCGTAGAGGAGTTGGCGCATATGGATACTTTCCGCGGATACGGGCCGGAAGAGGGCTATGAGTGGCTGAGGCAAACGATTATTGACAATGACTACGCACCGCGTGGCATTGACCTGACGACTGACGAGGTGTTCATCAGTGAAGGAGCCGGCAGTGATCTTGGCAATCTCAGCGAACTCTTCAGTAGAGATAATCATGTAGCTATTCTCGACCCGACATATCCTGCTTATACGGATGCCAGCATCATGGCAGGGCGTGACATCACTTACCTGCCTTGTCACGCGGAGAATGGCTTTGTGCCGGAACTGCCGAAGCGCAAGGCGGATATTATTTACCTCTGTCTGCCGAATAATCCGACGGGCACCGTTCTTAATCATACCCAACTCAAACAATGGGTTGACTATGCTCGCCAAAATCATAGCATCATCATCTTTGATGCCGCCTACGAAGCTTTCATCTCACAGCCCGATATCCCGCATAGTATTTATGAGATAGAAGGGGCGAAAGAAGTGGCTGTTGAAGTAAAGAGCTTCAGCAAGTCTGCCGGCTTCACTGCTGTGCGATGCGGTTATACCGTCGTGCCGAAAGAGACGGGATTACAGGCTATGTGGCTGCGACGACAGACCACCAAATATAACGGAACGTCTTATATAGCCCAGCGTGCCGCAATGGCTACTTATACACCCGAAGGGCGTGCGGGGATACGTCTGAATCTTGATTTCTACATGACCACGGCGCATCTTATTAAAAGTGGTCTACAGAGCATGGGATATGAGGTCTATGGAGGCGTCAACGCACCGTATATATGGTGCCGAGCACCGCAAGGATGGGACTCTTGGACGTTCTTCGACCATCTTTTGAATGAATGTCAAGTCCTCTGTACGCCCGGTGTCGGCTTCGGCGCATCGGGCGAAGGATATGTCCGTTTCTCTGCCTTCTCAAAACGGGAGGATTGCGAGATGGCTTTACAACGAATAAAAAATCTATAATTATATGTGTGGAATTGTTGGATACATCGGCAAACGCAAAGCGTATCCGATTTTGATTAAAGGCCTGCATCGTCTGGAGTATCGCGGCTACGACAGTGCCGGCGTAGCGCTCATTAACGAGCAAGGTCAGTTGAATATCTACAAGGCGAAAGGTAAAGTCTCTGAACTCGAGGCATACGCTGCAGACAAGGATACCGGCGGTTGTATCGGTATTGCCCATACGCGTTGGGCTACGCATGGCGAACCAAACACCGTCAATGCCCATCCGCATTACTCCGAGTCCGAGCGGCTCGCTATCATTCACAACGGCATCATTGAGAACTATGCTGTGCTCAAAGCCGGTCTGAAGGAACAAGGCTATACCTTCAAGTCGGACACCGATACAGAGGTGCTCGTCCAACTCATCGAATATACGCAGGTCAACCAACACGTGGACCTCAAGACCGCCGTACAACTTGCGTTGCAGCAGGTTATCGGTGCTTATGCCATAGCCATTCTCGATAAGACGCATCCAGACACGCTCATAGCTGCCCGCAAAGGCTCTCCGCTTGTCGTGGGTATAGGCGAGGATGAGTATTTTCTGGCGTCCGATGCTACGCCTATTGTCGAATATACGGACCAAGTCATTTACATCGAGGATGAAGAAGTGGTCTCGTTGCGTGTAGGCGAAAAGGTGGATATCACGACTATTAATAATGTGACCAAAACGCCGGAGATCAAGCGTCTTGAACTATCCCTCAGCCAACTGGAGAAAGGCGGCTACCCGCATTTCATGCTCAAGGAGATCTTCGAGCAGCCGCGTACGCTCACCGACTCCATGCGTGGGCGTGTCAACGTGCGTCAGGATAACATCGCCCTCTCAGGATTCATTGATAATAAGGATCGTTTCCTCAATGCCAAGCGTATTATCATCACTGCTTGCGGCACGTCGTGGCATGCAGGGCTTATCGCCATGTACGCCATTGAAGAGTTCGCGCAGATTCCTGTTGAGGTGGAGTATTCGTCTGAGTTCCGTTATCGCAAGCCCGTTATCAACAAAGATGATGTGGTTATCGCTATCTCGCAGTCGGGTGAGACGGCGGACACCCTCGCAGCCATCCAACTGGCAAAAGAGAAAGGTGCTTTTATCTTCTCCATTTGCAATGTTGTCGGAGCTTCTATCCCGCGCGTCAGTGACAGCGGTTGTTATACGCACGTTGGACCCGAGATTGGCGTTGCGTCCACCAAAGCCTTCACGGCGCAAGTCACCGCACTCACTATGCTCGCTCTCTGCATCGGTCGCGAGAAAGGAACAATCGACAAAGACCAATTTGTTTCTATCGTGCGTGAGTTGGTTCAGATACCTGCTAAGATAGAGCGCGTGTTGGGTGAGGATAAGCGCATTTCGGACTTTGCGAAGATTTTCTCCTATGCGCAGAACTTCATCTATCTTGGTCGTGGGTACAATTTCCCTGTTGCGCTCGAAGGGGCTCTCAAACTCAAGGAAATCAGTTATATTCATGCAGAAGGATATCCGGCAGCGGAGATGAAGCACGGACCTATTGCTCTCATCTCTCAGGAGATGCCGGTTGTTGTTGTCGCTCCACGATGCGGTACATATGAGAAAGTGGTTAGCAATATTCAGGAGATTAAGGCCCGCAAGGGCAGGGTGATCGCCGTTGTTACGGAAGGCGATGAACTTGTCAGCCGCATCGCCGATTATACCATCGAAGTGCCGGCTACTGAAGAGTGCCTCACGCCGCTATTGACCGTCATTCCTCTCCAACTTTTGGCTTATCACATTGCTGTTGTCAAAGGCTGTGATGTGGACCAGCCCCGCAATCTCGCCAAATCCGTTACGGTGGAATAAAATCGCAGATTTTACAAAAAAGTGGCATACTTATTTGCGTATGTCATTTTTTTTGTGTACCTTTGCGCCCGAATTGAGAATATAATATCCAAATGGGAAAAACACCGAAGACTAACCGCAAACGCTCGATGTCGGGCATATGGGTACTGATTGTAGCCGGCGTAGTGTTGGAGAGTATCTCCTGTCTGCAGTATTTCTCCAGCCGTGCGGCTATCAAGCACGAGGCGGAGCAACGTGCACAAACAGAGCTGCGTAAGGCTGAACTCGAGATAGAGAAACATACTATTGAGATGGAGACGGCTGCCAAGGCTTTGGCGTTGATGGCGGAGAAGCATATCGATCGTCCGGATTCCATCTTTGCCGCTACGCGTTTGGCAGTGCGTACCATCAACGAGTGTACTAGTCTCGCGGTAGCTTATGTACCGGATTATTTTCCCAAGAGAGGCCGCTATTTTGAGGTGTGCAGCAGCCGTATCACGGAGGATAGCGTCTATACCCGTCAAATCGGCAGCGCAGATCATGACTACACCGAAATGGAGTGGTGGCAGAACGGCTTTACGCATGACAGTTGCTGGTGGTGCGAACCGTATAATGACGATGCAGGTTCGGAAACAATGGTGGTCAGTTGTTCGTGCCCTGTGCATGATCGTCAAGGTAGGGTAGTAGCCGTTGTCTGTGTGGATCTCTCGCTCGCTTATCTCAAATCGGTTTCCGAATATCTGCAGGTTTATCCCAATAGTTATTATTCCATCCGTTCGAGTACCGGGCAGGACATCGTTCCTTCGCCCGACACCGTTCCCGGCCGCAAATACAATGTGTTTGACGAGGAGATTGATGCTACGGGTTGGCATATCGAGATCATCATCCCCGAGGAGGAATTGTTTAGTGACTTGAACCGTATCGGTCGGATTGTAGGTATCCTGATGCTGCTGGGTCTTATCATCCTCGGTCTTATCCTCGCTTATTCGGCGCGCAACACGCGTCGTATGTTGGATTTCGCGGAGAAGAACAAACGCATAGAGGGCGAGCTGGAAGTGGCGCAGACGATTCAGATGGCTATGCTGCCGAAGGTCTTCCCGCCGTTCCTGGACCGTTTGGATCTTAATATCTTCGGTATGGTTGAACCCGCCAAAGAGGTAGGCGGTGACCTATACGATTTCTATGTGCGCCACGATAAGCTCTTCTTCTGCGTGGGTGATGTGAGCGGCAAGGGCGTGCCGGCTGCGCTTGTTATGGCTACGGCGCGTAGTCTGTTCCGAGGCATCACGTCTCGCGAGGAAGAAGCTGCACGTATCGTTGCGCAGATGAACAATGCGCTCTCCGAGCAGAACGATCAGAATATGTTCCTCACTCTCTTCCTTGGTGTGCTCGATCTCAACACCGGTGAGCTGGAGTATTGCAATGCCGGCCATAATGCGCCGATTATCATGAAGAACGGTCAATGGGCAATGGAAGAGGTGCTGCCGAACCTGCCGATGGGAATCATGCGTGACTTCGACTACCGCTCGCAGACCACGCAACTGCAGCATAACGATATCATCTTCCTCTATACCGATGGTCTGACGGAGGCGGAGAATTTACAGCACGAGCAGTACGGCGAACAGCGCATGTTGCTCGAACTATCCGGTCATAGAGATCTCCGTCCGCGCGAACTGGTGGAGACGCTCCGAAACAGCGTCGTGACCTTTGTGAACGGAGCGGCGCAGAGTGATGACCTTACGATGCTTACTATTCGTTTCCAGACGCCTGCTATCGTCATGCGCAATGATGTGCAGCAGATACCTACCTTGGCGGAGTGGGTGGACGGACTGGGTGTGCCGGATGCATTGAATATGCCGATCAACCTCGCGCTCGAGGAGGCCGTGAGCAACGTCATGCTCTATGCCTATCCGACTACTAAGAACGGACAGGTCTTCGTCGAGTTCGTCAAGGTGGACAATGAACTGCTGTTCACCATCTCCGATAGCGGTATCCCGTTCGACCCCACGCAGCAACCCGAGGCAGATGTCTCGCTCTCCGTCGATGAACGGGAAATAGGCGGTTTGGGCATTTATCTCGTGCGTCAACTGATGGACCGCATCGTGTATAAACGCGAAGATGAAAAGAATATATTAACGCTGACAAAGCAAATTTGATGACTATGATAAAAGTAGCAGTCTTGGGTTATGGCAACATCGGTCGTGCGGCCGAACAAGCCATTCTCGCTTCGCCGGACATGGAATTGGCCGGTATCTTCCACCACAACGATTGTCTGGATGCTATCCGCGCAGATGTTGTGTTGCTCTGTACGCCGACGCGTGAGGTGCAGAAGTTCGCAGCGGTGCTTGCCGCGCGAGGAATATGCACGGTAGATAGTTTCGATATCCATGGTCAGATATGGAGTCTACGCAGTGCCTTGGAGCCGGTCTGCGTGGCTAACAAAGCCGTCAGCATCATCTCTTCCGGCTGGGACCCCGGCACGGATTCGATAGTTCGTGCGCTTCTCATGGCTATGGCGCCGAAAGGACTGACATATACCAACTTCGGTCCCGGTCGTTCAATGGGTCATACGGTAGCGGCAAAGGCTATCAAAGGCGTTAAGAACGCGCTCTCGATGACTATCCCGTTGGGCACGGGAATCCACCGTCGTATGGTGTATATCGAACTCGAAGAAGGTGCGGACTTCAAAACGGTGGAGGCGGCTATCCTCGCAGACGATTACTTTGCACATGATGAGACGCACGTCATTGCTGTGGACAGCGTCGATGCACTCAATAACGTGGCGCATGGCGTTAACCTCGTCCGTAACGGCGTTTCCGGCGATACCCATAACCAGCGTTTTGAGTTCAACATGACCATCAATAATCCTGCGCTGACGGGTCAGGTCATGGTCTCCGCCGCGCGTGCAGCCTATCGCATGAAAGGTCGTGGCGAATACGGTGCCAAGACGATGATTGAACTGCGCCCGATAGATATGTTACCCGGCGACACGGAGCAACTCGTCAAAGCCCTCGTATAAGACACATGCGAAAGGCGTTGCGTCACATATTCATCGCTATTCTGACTTTATCCCTCGCGGCGTGTCATGCTTCGGCTGAGAAAGTGCTGCAGGAACGGCAGGAGAAGGCGGAGTTGCAGACCTTGGCGCTATGCGAGGCGCTGATTCGTAATGCCTCGCTGGATACCATCCGTACCATTGCGGAGAAGAACGAGGACGTCCTTTTCTATGTCTTCGATGCCCGTCAGATGGTCTATTGGTCCTCCAATCGGCTCGCGGCGGATGAGGTGTTCCTCAATACTTACGGCCAATGGCGCGAACTGCCTTTTCGTAACGCCAAGACGATCGCGCGGTGGACCAAAGCAGGCATGTATAATGTGCTGACGGTGCTGCCGCTCGAATATACGGAGATTCAGGACTATACGGATATCTATTCGGTTGCTTCGCAGACTTTCTCGTTCCGCGAAGTGCTGGATGATGACACCAAGCCTTATTCCGCTTCGCGGCTTTATTTCATCCTGTGCCATGTGCTTTTCGGACTGATCATATTGGTGGGTGTCTTCTTCCTTATCAAGTACCGCGGTATCCGTAATATGCCGCTCTCCACGCGTATTCTCTACATCGTGATGATACCGGTGCTGGCGGTGTTTATCTCAGTCTTTTTCATGTCCATCAGTTATGTGCATCGTAATTTCGAGCAGCATCAGCGGCATGATCTGCAGATGCGGTCTGAGTATATCCAATCCTATCTGCGGTCGGTCTTCTATTGGTATATGCCGTTGACGAGCGCCAACGTAGATGAGTTGACGGTTGAGTTGCGTGACTTGGGCTATGATATGAATCAGGATATACATGTCTATTCGCTCTCGGGTGAACTGCTGGCTTCGTCCTCTCCGGCGTTGTTCAATAGCGGACTTCTCTCCCGTCGCATGGCGCCTGATGCTATCTTTTGCGAGGAGCATACGGCCGTTTGTTATGAGCAGATAGCCTCGCATCCGTATCTGGTGTCGTATATACCGTTCCATAACGGTTCATTTGTGACCATCGGTTATATCGCCGTGCCGTATTTCCTTAGTGAAGAGACCCGAAACCAGGAAGTGGATGCCCTTCTGGCGCGGCTGATACCGCCTTATATCATCGTCTTGATCCTTGCCCTTGTCTTCTCGTTTACGGCAGCTAAAAGCATGTCGGCGCCGATATCTATGCTCACGGAGAAGATGCGGCATTTCGCTATCGGCGGCAAGGACAACCATATCGACTATCCCTATCGCGACGAACTCGGTGCACTCGTCGAGCGTTACAACCTGTTGGTAGATAGGGTGGAGGAGAGTGCCGAACAGCTCGCGAAAGCCGAACGTGAGGGAGCGTGGCGGACCATGGCGCGGCAGATCGCTCATGAGATAAACAATCCGCTCACACCGATGAAACTGTCGGTGCAGAAACTGCAGCTCAAGCACGGCACGGACCAGTTCGATGCCTATTTCGATAAGACGGCGCGCATGCTTATCTCTGAGATTGATAACCTCGCCCATATCGCGCAGTCGTTCTCTACCTTCGCCAAACAGCCGGATGTGGTGACCGAGGAAGTGGATGTGGCGGAGAAGCTGTCGCATGTCATCACGCTGCAGCGCGCTAATGACGAGCAGATTCCTGTGCGTTATGTCGGTGCGGACTCAGGCGTCATGGGATTGGCGGATCGAGAGCAGATATCACAGGTCTTCGTCAATATCATCAAGAATGCCATTCAGGCCATCACCAATTATCAATCAACTATCGCCAATTACCAACCCGATATCATCGTCTCGCTCAATGCCCTCTATTCGGATAAGGAGATGCAAATCTCCATCTCCGACAACGGACCGGGTATTCCTGCTGACATACAGGAGAAGATCTTCCGGCCGAACTTCACCACCAAGTCCAACGGTAACGGACTCGGACTGGCTATCTCGCGGCATATCGTTGAGGGCTCCGGAGGACGTATTGAGTTTGAGACCTCGCCTAAGGGAACGACGTTCTTCATCTATCTGCGTAAAGCATAAATACTTACCCATATGAAACGCTTCCTCTATCTCTTTTCGCTCCTGTTGTGCATCACAGGTTGCTATGACCATGCCGACCTTCCGTCGCCCGACAGGTGCCTTTATCTCACCTTTCAAGTCACGGACGACGGCACACCGCAGTATGCGGTCAAGCAGGATAATATCATGCAGGAAGATGAAACGGTTATCGACTGGTCATCTATGGGCTTCCGTTGCGAAGAGGCGGACCTCACCAAGGATTTTTATATGACCGGTTATAAGCTGCGTAGCCGTTTCGATGAGTGGAATACCGTATGGGGAGAGGAGCGAACCATCGAGGATCAGTACTATGAACTCGAAGTGCGCCTCAAGCACCGTTCCGGTATCCGGATGAACATCCTTTTTCGTGCCTATGACGAAGGTTTTGCGTTCCGATATGTGTTCCCCGAGCAGAACGGTAAGTTGCTGACAATCACCGATGAAGCTACCGAATATCGCTTTGTGGCCGACCATGAGGCATGGTCTATTCCATGGCGAACGGAGTACTACGAAGGACTATGGGCGAAGGCACCTCTCTCACAAAAAGATACGATGTGTTCGCCGATAACGCTTGAACTCACCAACGGCACCTATGCTTTTATTCACGAAGCGGCGCTGACGGACTACCCAGCGCAGAACTTATACATGCAGGATGGTGCCCTCCGCACCTATCTCACGCCTTGGCTCAAGGGTGGCAAAGAGACACCCGTCAAAGCATATGAGACGATGCCGTTTGCTACGCCATGGCGATTCGTCATCCTCGCGCATGACTTGCAGGAGCTGACCGCCTCGCGTATCATGCTCAACCTCAACGAGCCATGCCGTATAGAGGATACCTCGTGGATCAAGCCCATGAAGTTCATCGGCATATGGTGGGGCATGCATATGAAATCCATGACATGGGAACAGGGACCCAAACACGGCGCCACCACGCGTAATATGGAGCGCTATCTCCGTTTTGCCCATGACCATCATATACAGGCCGTGCTCGCCGAGGGATGGAACAAAGGATGGGAGGATTGGAAATCTTTCTCGTTCACCGAGCCCTACGATGACTGGGATATGGATTACCTCAGCCGTCTGGCGGACAGTCTCGGCGTACAGATCATAGGTCATAACGAGACGGGTGGTAACGCCGCGGACTATGAATCGGTGCTGGACGAAGCCTATGCTTATCATCAGGCGCATCATATACATGCTATTAAAACGGGTTATGTAGCGCCTATCATTCGTACCAGCGATGGTCTCCAGTGGAATAAAGGTCAGTCCGGCGTGCGCCATTACCGCAAGGTCATCGAGACCGCCGCGCGCTATCATATCGCCATCGATAACCATGAACCCGTCATGCCTACGGGACTCCAACGCACGTATCCGAACCTCATGTCGCAGGAAGGTGTGCGGGGACAGGAATGGAACGCATGGAGTGCGGACGGAGGCAGTCCGGCATCGCATGTCGCTACGCTGCCTTTCACACGTATCCTTGCCGGACCGGTGGACTACACGCCCGGCGTCTTTGCTTTTGAGAACCCCGCTATGCCCGGCACACGCGTGCATGCTACGCTCGCTAACCAACTTGGACTCTTTGTCTGTCTCTATTCGCCGCTGCAGATGGCGTGTGACCTGCCGGAGAACTACATGCGCCACCCGGATGCTTTCCGTTTCATCGAGGATGTGCCGTGCGACTGGGAGCAATCGATGCTCATCGATGGCGCCATCGGCGAGTTCTGCGTCTTCGCTCGGCAGGAACGCGGTGCCGAAAACTGGTATATAGGCGGCATCAATGCCGATGAACCGCGGGAAGTGACCATCCCGCTCGATATGCTTGAACCCGACAGCACCTATGAGGCTGTTATCTATCGTGACGGGGATGATGCCGACTGGCAGACGCGGCCTTATGACTATGTCATCGACCATCGTCGACTCACGGCTGCCGACACCTTGCATCTGCGCATGGCTGCCGGTGGTGGATTTGCTGTAAGTATTAAAAACGACTGATATGAAACAAACCATTATTTTTTTGATGCTCGCCATCGGTATGGCAGCATATGCTCAAACGGACTCTACGGAGGTAAAGAAAGATACAGCGGAAGGCTGGCAGTTTACCACCGTGGATAGTATAGCTATTACGCCGGTCAAGGACCAGAATCGCAGTTCCACTTGCTGGGCGTTCTCTACGCTTGGCTTCCTCGAGTCCGAAGTGCTGCGAACCAAAGGAAAGGCCGTTGATTTCAGCCCTATGTATGTCGTCAGCAAGACGATGATCGACCGCGCTACCTATTGCGTGCGCATGTATAACGAACCGCATTTCGCTCCCGGCGGCAGCGCATATGATGTCATCTATTGCATGGAGCATTACGGACTCGTCCCGCGTGAGGCGATGCCCGGTATCCGCTATGGCTGGACCGAAGCAGACACGCTGCCTGTGCATAACGAGTTGGATAAGGTGGCGGCGGGATACCTCAAAGGTCTCAACGGACTCAAACGCATCAGTCCCGTATGGCGTGAGGGGCTGCAGGCTATCTATGATACCTATCTCGGCAAATGTCCGGAGGAGTTTGAGGTGGACGGTAAGAAATATACGCCGCGGAAATGGGTCGAGAGCCTCGGTCTGAAGGCGGATGACTATGTGTCGTTCACTTCCTATACCCATCATCCTTTCTACGAGCGTTTCGCACTCGAGGTGCCCGATAACTGGCGCATGGATCAGATGTACAATGTGCCGCTTGAGGACCTCATGCGTATCATCGATAATGCCATTGCCAACGGCTACACCGTCGCTTGGGCGGCAGATGTCAGCGAGATCGGGTTCACGCGAAAAGGAATAGGCGTGGTGCCTGATGACGACCACGGAGCGGATATCACCGGTAGCGACATGGCTAAATGGGTAGGCATGAGTATGGATAAGAAAAAGGAAGAACTGACCAAAAAACCGCTGCCCGAGAAAACCATCACCCAACAGATGAGACAGGATGCCTTCGATAACTGGGAGACCACCGATGACCATGGCATGCAGATCTTCGGCACGGCGAAGGACCGGAACGGCAAACGCTATTATATGGTCAAGAACTCGTGGGGCACGCTCCGCTCCGACTATCATGGCATATGGTATGTCAGCGAGGCCTTCATGCAATACAAGACCAACGATATCCTCGTGCATAAGAACGCCGTCCCCAAAGACCTCCGCAAAAAACTCGGCATCTAAACTTCAAACCATTTCTGCGAATTTATATCTATTTGCGCAAAAAGCATAGCTAATGCATTTCCAAATCATTCATCCCGCTGAGGCACTACGTCCGTATATATCCCGCTATGTGTTTGTGCGGGCGGAGGGATCGACCGATACGATGAAACCGCCGGCGGGGGATCCGCGGTTTGTGAACGGGAAGCATGTTCAACCGTTGTTGCCCAATTACGGTAGTTTGATCTTTACCAGAAAGGCCGTTGTGGAAATCGGTGGCAAGCAGTCTGACGAACTGTTGTTGCTCGGAGCTAACCAGACTACATTGGGACTTACCACGCTCAGCGGTTGGTTCGAAGGAATGATGATGGATTTTGAACCCGGAGGCATGCATATGTTAACAGGAACGGATTTGCAGCAATTATCCGGCAAGGTGATGAAAGCAAGCGAATCCGCTGATGAAGGATTGGCGTATCTGGATCAAATCTTCAAATCAACACAAACGGCTGAAAATATCGCGTCGCAGTTGGATGCGTTTTTTCTGGGGCGTATTCCTATTAAGGAAGATGCTAATTATGCGCGAATAAGAAAGGTAATAGTTGCCTGCGATGAAGAAAAAGGTAATATCTCGGCGGCAGAGATGGCTTCGGTAGCTTGTCTTGGCGAACGGCAGTTTCTGCGTATTTTTCGTCAATATGTCGGTGTGTCTCCCAAACAGTTTATCCGTTTGAGGCGATTCCATCGTACCATTCAGGATATGCAGCAACAAGCCGCACAGAATAAATCAATCGATTTGTTGGCAACCGTGCTGAGACATGGTTATTATGACTTGAGTCATGCCGCGATGGAGTTTCAACAAATGGGCTGTGTCTCGCCGGGACAATTCAGAATGCTTGGTATTCCTTTGACGGAAGATTTTTCAGTCTTTTTTGCATAAAAACATATAATGTCCGTTTTTTCATATACCATTTTCGCAAAAAGCAGTACTTTTGCACCGGATTTTAAATTACTGTTATGAAAAAGCTTGTATTAGGATTGTTTGTCGTACTCTCTGTAGTTGCAAAAGCGGAGACAATCAGAGGCTCTGTTGTTGACGCACGCGGGGAAGCCATGCCTTTTGTGACGATCTCTGTTCTTGACAAAGACTCTTCCCTCTTAACCGGCGCAATTACCGATGACGAAGGTAAATACGAGATCGAAATCACCAATCACCAATCACCAATTACCAATCTCATCCTTCAGGCCTCGTATGTCGGTTATCAGACCGCTTTCGGAGGACCGGATTTTGTGCTGCACGAAGAGACTGAACGGCTGAAAGAAGTGGAAGTGAAAGCCAAGAAACCGCTTATCGAACGGCAGATGGACAAACTGGTGGTGAACGTTTCCGCTTCACCGCTTTCTGCAGGTTCCAACGGAAACGATATCCTTCGTCGCGCGCCGGGTGTGCGTATTGATAAGGATGGCAATATTACCGTGAATGGTAAATCGGTCGAGATTTGGGTGGATGGCAAGCCTTCGTACCTCTCCGGTCAGCAACTCAAAGCCATGCTCGATGGAACAGACGGTAACACCATCGAGAAAATCGAAATCATCTCTAATCCGTCCGCCAAATACGATGCTTCGGGGCAGGGGGGTATTATCAATATCAAGACCAAACGCAATATGATGAAGGGCCTTAACGGAATGCTTTCTGCCGGTTATGGCGGCATGTATTTCGGCGACGTCAAACGCTGGTTGAGTCAGGAAATGTTCTCGCTTATGCTCAACTACCGCGGCGAAAAAACATACACCTTCGGTCAGTTCACCCAGGTCTTTGCCCAAAACGATATCGATTTTGAGTCGTACCGCGAGACCCCGTTCCTCAAGAACTATTCCTATTCGGACTATGCCATGAATTTCCAGTACTACATGCTCAAAGTTGGCAACGACTGGTATATCGATTCGCTCAATACCTTCGGTTTCATCCTGCAGGTGCCTTTTATGGACGTGGACCAGCATATTGTGCCCGGACGTAACTACGCCTATATGGTTCAAGGCGCGGACACAACGAATAGTACCACCAATTCCCAAAATCGTCTCAAAGCACCGCAGCACACGGCAAACCTCAACTACACCCACACCTTCTCCGAAGCACTCGAGCGCGAACTGACGGTCAATATCGATTACAACCGTTACAATAACGGTTCCGTCAATTTCCAGGAGACGAACTACGACAAACCTTTCGGCGACATCAAATCGCTCGGAATTGATATCAAGAGCAAGCAGATCGTCAATATCTACTCCGCCAAATTGGATTTCCAGACCAAGTTCTGGAAAACGGGTATGATTGAAGCCGGTGTCAAGTATGCGCTCTCTTCGACTGACAATGACATGACGACCGATTCGACGCGAAATGGAGATGCGCGCCCTACCGATCACAATGCCTTCCGCTATGACGAGCATGTAGCTGCGGCGTATATCTCCGTTGGCAAACAGTTTGGCGAACACTGGTCGGTTAAACTCGGTCTCCGCGGCGAATATACTTTCTCCCATGGCGACTGGAAAGATGACGGATTGGATTCGATCATCAATAAATCCTACTTCGATCCGTTTCCTACGGCCTATGTCGGTTATACGTCCAAACCGCTCGGCAAACTGCAGCAACCGATATCCGTTTCGGCTTCCTATACGCGCCGCATTAAACGGCCCAATTACTGGATGCTCAATCCCTTTACTTCGTACGTGGATGCCTATACAATCCAGAAAGGAAACACCAACCTGACGCCGGAGTTTAACAACGATGTCGAACTGAATTTCTCCTGGACGCAATACCTGAACATGACGTTCAATTTTGCCCACACGCAGGATATGTTCTCTTCCAAGATTACAATCCTTCCGAGCGGAATAGGTTACTCCCAATGGATCAATTTCGGTACTTGTACTACGCACGGCATAAACCTCTCTTTAACCGAATTACCCCTCGTGCCCAAATACGAGAAATGCGATGAAAGCCAAATGGTAAATGGTAAATGTCCAAATCGTAAATTGTCTGGTGCCTGGTTGGCGCTTACGGTTAATGCCGGTTGGCTGCATTTTATCAACAAATCCTACGAAAAACAGGACGACGGCACTCCGGATTATATCATGAAAAGTCATTACGGTTACATCGGTGGTACGCTCTCGGCTTATTTGCCGAAGGACTGGACCATGACGTTTGATGCAAACTGGTCGTCGCCGATGCTTACCGGCTATAACAAATCCGGTAGCACCTGGTTCGCTTCTTTCGGTATCCGCAAGATGTATATGGCGAAAGGTCTGATCTTCAATCTCAATGTACAGGATCTGTTACGCTCGCTCAGTTTTAACAACGAAGATATGGGACAGGAACCCGGTAACCGCTCATGGTATAAAAATACCATCCGCCAGCAGCGTGTCATGTTCTCGCTCACATGGATGTTCGGTCAGTACCAGCAGCATAAAAACCGCAAAGTCGGCGATCTCGACGAATCCTCCCGTCTCGGCGGAGGTGCCGGCGTCGGCACAGGAAAGTAAATGCATAAGGAGTATTTCACCCCATTTTCGTGGATTTTACGAACTCTTACCATAGGATACCCATACCATACCCATAGGATATCCATAAGATAAAGTGCTAAATATTATATTTTAGTGCTTTGTCTGTATATATACATAGT
>JAGCFY010000055.1 GCA_017649845.1 Paludibacteraceae bacterium | reverse complement strand
GGTCACAAACAGAAGTATCGCGTAATTGACTTCAAGCGCAATAAAGATGGTGTTCCCGCAGTAGTAAAGACTATTGAGTACGATCCGAACCGTAGTGCTCGTATCGCTCTGTTGTTCTATGCTGACGGAGAGAAGCGCTATATCCTTGCACCGAATGGACTGCAAGTAGGTCAAACTGTAATGTCGGGAGAGAACGCTGCTCCTGAAGTAGGCAATGCACTGCCTATGTCTGTAATTCCTCTGGGAACTCTGATTCACAACATCGAGCTTCGTCCGGGTCAAGGTGCCTGCATGGTACGTTCCGCCGGTACGTTCGCTCAGTTATCGAGCCGTGAGGACAAGTATGCTATCATCAAGTTGCCTAGCGGTGAGCTCCGTAAAGTGCTCGCAGCATGTAAGGCTACTGTTGGTGTAGTAGGAAACAGTGATCACGCTTTGGAGAAGAGCGGTAAAGCAGGTCGTAGCCGTTGGCTCGGTCGCCGTCCGCGCAACCGTGGCGTTGTAATGAACCCTGTAGATCACCCAATGGGTGGTGGTGAAGGTCGTCAATCCGGTGGCCATCCACGTAGCCGTAAGGGTCTGCTCGCTAAGGGTTACAAGACTCGTCATCCGAAGAACCAGAGCAATCAGTACATTATAGAAAGACGTAAGAAATAATAACCTATTAAAGTCACATTAACATTATGAGTCGTTCATTGAAAAAAGGACCGTTTATCAACGTTAAGTTGGAAGACAAGGTGTTGGCTATGAATGAGGCTGGTAAGAAAGAAGTTATCAAGACCTGGAGCCGCGCATCAATGATCTCCCCTGACTTTGTAGGTCACACAATCGCAGTTCACAATGGTAACAAGTTTATTCCTGTGTATATCACGGAGAATATGGTAGGACACAAACTCGGTGAGTTTGCTCCGACCCGTACTTTCCGCGGCCACTCGGGCAATAACAAGAAGTAATCCATTGCAATCAAATTAACATTTAAAATTCCAGATTAAAATGGGTGCAAGAAAACATAATAGCGCTGAGGCAATGAAGGCCGCTCGCAAAGAGCAGTACTTTGCTAAAGCAAACAATATTCCTACCAGCCCGCGTAAAATGCGTCTCGTAGCAGACATGGTTCGCGGTATGGAAGTGAATCGCGCTCTGGGTGCTCTGCATTTCTCTACACGTGAGGCTAGCCGCGCACTCGAGAAGCTGCTGAAATCTGCTATTGCTAACTGGGAAGTAAAGACCGGTAAGAAAGCAGAGGACGAAACTCTCTATGTAACGCAAATCATGGTTGACGGCGGTATGTCGATCAAGCGTATGCTTCCCGCTCCTCAGGGTCGTGCTTATCGTATCCGCAAGCGTAGCAACCACGTTACAATATTTGTAGATACTAAAAATACTAACGCTGAAAAGTAATTTGAATTATGGGACAGAAAATTAATCCTATAGCAAACCGCCTGGGCATTGTCCGCGGTTGGGACTCCAACTGGTTTGGAGGTAAGAATTACGGAGATACGCTGCTTGAGGATAGCAAGATTCGCGAGTACCTCAACGCTCGTCTCGCAGAGGCTAGTATTTCCCGTATCGTAATCGAAAGAACTCTGAAACTTGTAACCGTTACTATCTGCACCGCTCGCCCCGGTTATATCATCGGAAAAGGTGGGGAAGAGGTTGACAAATTGAAGAAGGAACTCCAGAAAATCACCAAGCAAGACGTTCAGATTAATATCTACGAGGTTAAACGTCCGGAGTTGGACGCAACTATCGTAGCTAACAAGATCGCGCGTCAGCTGGAAGGCAAGATTGCTTATCGTCGTGCCGTAAAGATGGCTATTCAGAGCACCATGCGTATGGGCGCTGAGGGTATCAAGATTCAGGTATCCGGCCGTTTGAACGGTGCCGAGATGGCTCGTAAGGAGATGTACAAAGAGGGTCGTACCCCGTTGCACACGCTGCGCGCCGACATCGACTACTGCCACGTAGGTGCAATCACCAAAGTAGGCGTAATCGGTGTAAAGGTATGGATCTGCCGTGGAGAAGTGTATGGCAAGAAAGACTTAGCGCCTAACTTTGCTCAAAAGCAAGAGGCAAGCCGTCCCGGCATGGATCGCCGTGGTGGCCGCGATGAGCGCAGAGGCTTCCGCCGCAACAAAAAACAATGATGTTTAACCGATTTGTAGATTAGAACTATGTTACAACCAAAGAAAACTAAATTCCGTCGCTGCCAAAAAGGCCGCATCAAGGGCTTCGCTCACCGCGGTCAGGAGTTGGCATTCGGCTCGTTCGGTATCAAGAGTATGGGTACCGTGTGGTTGACCGGTCGTCAAATCGAGGCTGCCCGTATCGCTGTTACCCGTTATATGCAACGTCAAGGTCAAGTGTGGATCCGTGTTTTCCCGGATAAACCAATCACCAAGAAACCGTTGGATGTCCGTATGGGTAAAGGTAAAGGTGCTCCCGAAGGATTCGTTGTTCCATTGGAGCCCGGTCGCATTATCTTCGAGGTAGAAGGCGTAAGCTACGATGTAGCAAAAGAGGCACTCCGTCTCGCTGCGCAGAAACTGCCTGTTACCACTAAATTTGTCGTAAGACGTGATTACGACGCAACCGCAAATGTGTAAACTAAAAGAGTATGAAAACAGCTGAAATTAAAGAATTAACCACTGCTGAACTCCAGGAACGTCTGGCAGCAGAGAAAGAGGCACTCAACCGCCTCCAGTTAAATCACAGCATTTCTCCGCTCGATAACCCGTTGCAGATTAAGGTGGCGCGTCGCAATATCGCTCGCCTTGCAACTGAATTACGTGCAAGAGAAATTAACAAGTAAAAAACGACAATTGAAATGGAAAGAAATCTTAGAAAAGAGCGCGTGGGCGTAGTGATTTCCAATAAGATGGAGAAGACCATTGTGGTCGCTGTCAAATGGAAAGAGAAGCACCCCATCTATGGCAAGTTTGTCAATAAAACTCGCAAGTTCCATGTTCATGACGAGAAGAACGAGTGCGGTATCGGTGATACGGTTCGCATCATGGAAACTCGTCCGCTGAGCAAGACCGTGCGTTGGCGTTTAACTCAAATTATCGAAAGGGCTAAGTAATTATGGTACAGCAAGAATCTCGTCTCACAGTATGTGACAACAGCGGTGCTAAGCAAGCACTCTGCATCCGCGTTCTTGGTGGTACCAAGAAACGTTACGCATCCCTCGGCGATACAATCGTAGTAGCCGTTAAGGGTGTTATCCCTTCGTCTGAGATCAAAGATGGTACGGTAAGCCGCGCTATCGTTGTTCGTACGAAGAAAGAGGTACGTCGCGCAGACGGAAGTTATATCCGCTTTGATGACAACGCATGCGTGTTGATCACCAATGCAGGCGAACTCCGCGGTAGCCGTATCTTCGGCCCGGTAGCTCGTGAGCTGCGTCAAACAAACATGAAAATTATTTCGTTGGCACCTGAAGTGCTCTAATCATCTAAATTATTACAGGTATGGCAAAATTACATATCAAAAAGGGTGATATCGTTTACGTAAACGCAGGCGCTTCGAAGGGTCAGACCGGCCGTGTGCTGGAAGTGCTCGTTGACAAGCAGCGCGCTATCGTAGAGGGTGTCAATATGGTATCGAAGAGTACCAAACCCAATGCAAAAAATCCGCAAGGCGGAATTGTTAAACAGGAAGCTCCTATCCATATCTCGAACCTGCAGGTTGTAGAGAACGGTCAGCCCGTTCGCGTAGGCCGCGTTCGTAAGGATGGTAAGCTCGTTCGTGTATCTAAAAAAACCGGTAAGGAGATCTAATTATGAATACTGCAAGTCTTAAGCAAGATTATCAGGAGCGCATAGTGCCCATCCTGATGAAGGAGTTAAACTACAATACGGTTATGCAGTGCC
>JAGCFY010000054.1 GCA_017649845.1 Paludibacteraceae bacterium | reverse complement strand
TATGCTCAAGACCGATTCGGCCTTTCATGGTATCGTCCTGAAAGGCACGGATTACTGGGATTTCTTTGAGCGTAACATAGTGTCCGGCGCGATCCCGGCAAAGCCGAACGAAGTGGTGTTGTCGCAAGACGTAGCTGCGAAGTTGCGCTTGCAGGTAGGTGACCCGATATTCGCGTATTTCGTAGATGAGACCGATGTGCGGGCACGCAGGTTTAAGATCTCCGGTATCTATGATACCGGCTTCGGTCAATTTGATGAGTTGTTTGTTGTTTCGCAGTTGCAGGACGCAAGGCGGCTCCAGAGTTGGGACGAACATACTTATTCCGGTGTGGAGATCCTGGTGGATGATATGCGCTATCTGGATGAGACGGCGGATCGGATCTATTTTGCTACGGTCAATCATTTGGACGAGGACGGCTATAATGTTTATTATGTGCAGACGCTGCGCGAACAAAACCCTGCGGTTTTTGCATGGCTCGATCTGCTCGATATGAACGTGATCGTTATTATAGTGCTGATGCTACTCGTTGCCGGATTTAATATCGTTTCGGGTCTTATCATCTTGATCCTGGACGGTGTGCAATTAATCGGAACACTCAAGGCATTGGGTGCGAATAACACCTTCGTACGGCGGATCTTCCTCACGCAAGCCGCCCTGCTGATCGGCAAAGGAATGCTCTGGGGTAACATACTTGGTCTGGGTCTGGCGTGCATCCAGTATTTCAGCCACCTCGTGCCTCTCGAAGCCGCCACGTATTATGTCTCGTATGTGCCGATCGCTTTCCCGTGGGGATGGCTCATAGCGCTTAATATACTGACCATCGCGGTATCGTTGTTGATACTCCTGTTGCCGTCGATGATTATTACCAAGATAAGTCCCGCCAAAGTAATGCATTTTGAATGAAACTGCAGACAGTCATAGATATCAAGCCTTCCGACCGGAAGATAGGGTATGAGGATAAAATCCTCCTATTAGGGTCGTGTTTCTCGGATGAGATAGGTGCGCAGATGCAGCAACGCTATCTGCCTGTCACCTGTAATCCCTTCGGTACGCTCTATAACCCGCTCTCCATCGCAAATGCGATAAATTACAAATTACAAATTACAAATAACGCATTGCCGCTCGTGGAATACGACGGTCTTTGGCACTCCATGGCGCACCATGGTTCGTTCTCCCGTCCGACCAACGAGGAAGCGGAGCAGGCGGTTCGTGCGTCCGCAGAGACGATGCAGCAAGCCCTCTCTGAAGCCACGGTGGTCATCGTGACTTTCGGCACAGCCTGGGTGTATGAATGGAGTCAGGAATCGGGAGTCAGGAATCAGGACAAATATGTTGTGGCGAATTGTCATAAGATGCCGGATAGTTGGTTTAGCCGCAGGCGGTTGACGGTCGAAGAGATCGTTGCTGCTTGGCGTCCGATTCTGGAGCAATACCAAGGCAAATATTGGATCTTTACCGTCTCGCCGATTCGTCATATCAAGGACGGTCTGCACGAGAACCAACTATCCAAAGCGACTTTGTTACAGGCGATAGATGAACTCGCCCTTCCCTTTAGGGAGGGGATGGGGGTAGGCTATTTCCCTTCTTATGAGATTATGCTGGACGAGTTAAGGGACTACCGCTTCTATGCCGATGATCTGGTGCATCCTTCTTCCATGGCGGTTCAATATATCTGGGAGCGGTTTGTAGATACATTCTGTACGCCTCAAACCCGCAACCAGATGCAGCTCGAGCTCAAGCATTGGAAACAATCCCAACACCGCCCTTTGCACTGATCATATATTCCCGACAATCATGAAACAGAGAGAATTGATATATCGGAGGTTTAATAGTTATAGATTTCAGAAAGCGTCCCACGAAATCGTAAAATATGAACCGCAGTACTATGACGAGACAGGCGTTTATCGAAAAGATGAGTGGACTTGTTTCTTTGATATAGGGAAGGAGTGTGAGGGGAAGGTCGTAACGATGGAGGATTATCTTGCTATCGAGAACCGGTTTATAGCCGTTGCGCGTGCCATACTGATAGAGTCAGGATGTACGTATGTAACACTCGGATATGTTGAACCAAGACGGAGAAAAGGGGTGAAAGAGGGAATGAGAGTTCGTGTTCTGCAGATAGACGAGTATATCCGTCTGGCTCTAAGAGGGAAATATTATATCGTATTTATCAACGGCAGCAAGGGTGTACAATTCGATTTCAGTGAAGATGTAATGTATATGCATCTGTTCTGCCGTATTCCCGATGAAAAGTTACGTGAGATTGTCGAGAGCCGGGGACTGTATCTTGACCCCCGAACAAGGAGAGTTGTTATCTGTCACGATGATAAATTAGAGCTTTGCACCCTCGGAAAGTAGCTTTCTAAAAAAAAGGATAAAAGAAATGAAGTAAAAGAAAAATATGGACCTCGCGACTGAAAAAATAAATCGGTGACAGGACATAATCAGGATATAATCAGTACATGATAAGGATATAGTACTAATAATACAAAACAAAGCGCGAAGTACTCAAACTACAAAAAAAGCGACCCGAAGGTCGCTTTTTTTACTGTTTCAGCGCTTTGATAGCTTCTTCGATGGAAGCGATACGGGCTTCTGCGTCCGCTTTTTTCTTGCGCTCGAGTTCAACAATCTCCGGTTTGGCGTTCTGTACGAAACGTTCGTTGGAGAGTTTGGCCATAACACCTTTGAGGAATCCTTGTTGGTGCGCGAGATCCGCTTCCAGTTTCTTGAGCTCTTCCTCTACATTGATGAACGCATCCATCGGGATAGCGAACTCCGTCGTGCCGACGATGAATTTCGAAGCGTTACCGCTCACCTCGCCGTTAACAGCTACCGTCACATTAGCCAGTTTGTTTACGATCGAATTGAGTTCAACCGGGGAGATAAGGGTGAGACGTTCCTTTTGCGGGATATTCTTCGATGCACGGATATTACGTACGCCGGAGATCACTTCTTTCAGTTCTTCTACTGCTTTCAGTATGCTGTTTGTCCCCTTT
>JAGCFY010000053.1 GCA_017649845.1 Paludibacteraceae bacterium | reverse complement strand
CAGGAAAATTCGGCTTTATCCATGGCCAAATCGGTTCTGTACCGCGGGTTCGCACCACGATGGGAAGAGGTAATGGATAAAATCGGAGAGACAAGTGTCATGCAACTTCAAAATATAGCAAAAGACATATTCTGCATGGCCAACTCTTACATTTTAACATACGAATAGGCATTTTTCGTTTCATTTTTGCACAAATTTGGTGTTTTTTGCTATACAAGTGTTACATTTAGCAGAAAAATACGCAATTTTTGCAATTTTTCCATAAAATATTTGCTTATGTCAAAAAAAAGCAGTACCTTTGCGCGATTTTTCATTTATGCGCGTACGCGTATTCCGTATTTATATACATATACGCACGCGAGAAACGGAGAGACAGAAAAATAATAACAAAAATAACAACAAATGATGAAGAAGATTTTTACACTACTTTTTCTTGCAGCATTGAGCCTCGGCTTATATGCGGAGAAGCAAGTTAGCGGTGTGGTAGTTGACACGAAGGGTGAGCCGGTAATCGGCGCAAGCATCCAGGCGCAAGGCACCTCACAAGGTACGATCTCGGATTACGACGGTAAATTTGAGATGGAAGTACCGGAATCTGTGAAGACTCTGGTAGTTAGTTTCGTCGGAATGGCCACTCAGGAAGTAGCAGCCGGCAAGAATTTGAAAATTATCATGGAGGAGAATAGCGAAGTGATCCAAGAAGTTGTCGTTACCGGTTACGGTAATGTCAGCAAGGGTTCATTCGCCGGTTCGGCACAAGCCGTCAGCGCAGAGAATATCGAAAAGAAGAGTCCGTCTGAGATCTCCAAGGCATTGGCCGGAGAGGTTGCCGGTGTTCAAGTGGTTACCACTACCGGTCAGCCGGGTGAAGCAGCCAGCATTCGCATCCGCGGTATCGGTTCGCTAAACGCCAGTTCAGCGCCACTTTATATCGTAGATGGTGTACCTTATGAGGCTGCGTATATTTCCACGATTGATCCGGGCGACATCGCTTCGACGACGATCTTGAAGGATGCGACTGCTACCTCTCTGTATGGTAGTCGTGGTGCAAACGGCGTTATCGTCATTACCACCAAAAAAGGTACTTCCGGCGAGCAAGGAAAGATCGATGTAGATATTAAATACGGAGCTAACATGCGTTTGCTTCCGATGTACGATGTGATCACTGATCCTCGTGAGTTCGCGGAAATGGCATGGATGAGTCTCTACAATGCCAGCTCGCGTGCTAGCGAGTCCGGTCGCGCAATGGATGCCGGAAATATGCTCTTTGGTTCCAAGGGAATTCCTGAACCATATAACCTCTGGCAGGTTGTTAACGATGATGGTTCGATCAACACCAACCCAAAGGGAGGCCAGCTCATCGGTAATAACGGTAAGTTCCTGGGCGCAGAAGACGGCGTGCAGTTCAAGCCTGGTATGGATAACTTGACCAGTTGGCGCGACGCAATTTTCCGTGTCGGTCAGAAATTGGATGCTACTGTACGTATCTCTGGTGGTACGGAGAAAACGACATACTTCACCTCGATTGGTTATCTAAAAGATGAGGGATACTATATTGGTTCTACCTATGATCGTTTTACAATTCGTAGCAACGTGGACTTCCAACCTAAGAAATGGTTGAAGGGTAACGTAAATATGGCGTACACCTATTCAAACCAGAATGCAGCAGGTCAGGGAGACAATATGAATAGCGGTTTTGTCTATGTCAACCAGATGGCTCCAGTCTTCCCTGTGTTCCTTTATAACGCAGATGGAACGATCAAAGTGGATCCCAAGACAGGTGGTGACGCATATGACTACGGTATGTTTGAGGGCTACGGACGTCCCTTCGGTTCAGGTATCAACCCTGCCGGTTCGCTCCGCTACGACCGCAATAATATTGTACAGCATTATGTAATGGCCGGCGGTTCGCTAGAGTTCAAGTTCTATAAGGATTTGAAATTAATTATCAATGCCAATATGCAGTACCGCGGCGCTAAACAGGCTGAGTTTACGAACTCCTATTACGGAGATGCCGGAGGTATCGGTCGTATCGCAGTAGAGCAAGATGAACAAATGTGGATTACTGCACAGCAGTTGTTGGAGTATAACAAAACAATAGGAGAGCATTCTATTCGCGCCATGGTAGGTCACGAGACACAAGTAGCACGCATGTCATGGACCTACGGCTCTAAAAGCCACGTGGCTGCTCCAGAGGGCGAAAATGTACTGGAGCTCGGTAACGCGATTCAAAATACGAATATTACCTCTGCAACCAATTCAACAGCACTGGAGTCTTTCCTGGCTACTGCATCGTATATCTATAACGAACGATACGGAGTGACTGCCAACTACCGTGCAGACGGTTCGTCTAAGTTCGCAAAAGGTCATCGCTGGGGACACTTTGGTTCTGTAGGTGGCACCTGGATGTTTACCAACGAAGAGTTCATGGAGCCTGTTAAAGATTGGATTAAGGATGGTAAACTACGTCTCAGCTGGGGTGTATTGGGTAACCAAGGTGGTATCTCTACACAACTTTTCCAAGACCTCTATTCTGTAGAATATGTAGATGCAGAAGTAGGCTACGTATGGGCACAAAAAGGTAACAAGGAATTAACATGGGAGCGTAGCCAGATTGTCGACCTTGGTCTTGAATTCGGCATTGGCAAATACCTGAATGCAGAGATCGATTATTTCTGGAAGAATACTGATAACATGTTGTTCTATCGCCCCGTAGCACCGTCGCTTGGTTACAGCGCAGTGCCTATCAACGGTGGCGCAATGGTGAACCAAGGTATAGAACTCCAGTTCGACATTCACGCAGTAGATACACGTAACGTCAAATTAGATATCCGCCTTAATGGTTCACACTATGCGCACAAGATCACCAAATTACCAGAGTACGCAGAAACAGAGGAGGACATGGTGATGGCAAGTGGTTTGGCTGTAGGCTACAGCCCTTATGACTGGTATCTGCCGGAATACGCAGGCATCAATGAAAAGGGCGAGGCACAATATATCGGATACTATGACCCGAATTTAGGCGGTTTTGGTGGTGCCAATAGTGCCGACAACCTTCAGATTTACGGACGCTCCGGTAACAACTACGTAGCTAGCGTATACGAGTATATGAAAAAATACTATCCTGGACAAAAGGTGGAGGATGTCTTAAAGACTCAGGTTATCTCCGGTTCTGATTCCCGCTATGCAGGTAGCAATTTCATCGGTAAGAGCCGTATCCCAGCATTCGCCGGCGGTTTTGGTGTGGATCTTGAGGCTTACGGATTCACCTTCTCGGCTACTTGCTCGTACGGACTTGGCGGATACGGATATGATGTCGTATATGCAGAATTGATGAATAGTGATAAGATTGGTAAATGTAACTGGCACGTAGATATGCGCAATGCTTGGAATTCCATGATGAGCGATGAGCAGAAAGCTGCAGTAGTAGCACAGGGAGTGAACGCGGTTCCGCGTTTGTCCAACGGTGCCGACCTCTATGCCAATATGACTTCGACACGTTTCTTGACTAGCTTGTCTTTCCTGAGTTTGAATAACATCCGTATCGGATACAGTTTCCCTAAGAAATGGATGCAGAAGATTAAGTTCAACTCGCTCAATATCTATGTATCGGCAGACAACCTGGCAATCGCTTCCGCCCGTCGCGGATACAACCCGATGGCTTCGTTTACGGGAACATCCGATTCATATCAATACACTCCGCTTTCTACAATCATGGGCGGTATCAAATTCCAATTCTAATTGTGTAAAGGAGAAAGAAATATGAAAAACGTATCTAAAATAGTTTTAGCAAGTATCAGCGCTTTATTGCTGGTATCTTGCGGTGACAGTTTCCTGACCCGCGATCCGTACGGCAGTACTATTACTCAAGGTCAGTACGAAAAATTGTCCAACCAATTAGAGGGGTCTATGCGCGGTATTTATTCTATGATGTATGCCGTCTCTGACCATGACGCATTTGGTAAACGCTCTATCGACATGTATACCGATATTATGTCCGGCGACATGGCGTTGACCAACTATACGTATGGTTGGTTCTACACCGATGAGCAATTACAGGGTCGTACCGCTCGCACCGGATATATCTGGTATTATTACTATGGAATGCTCCATAATGTAAATGCCGTTCTTTATGCTGCGCAAGGTGGTGCTACGGCTTCTGCTGATAATGTGATCAAACGCATCGCTGCGTCCGGACTTCCTAACCAAGTAGGCAAAGATGGGGATGATCTGATGTATTACACCATTGTGGGCAGTGATACGTTGGCTTCCTACACTGAGGTAGAGGCAGAAATCGCCAACTGCTACGCGCAAGCATTGACAATGCGTGGATATATCTATAGCAACCTGCTGATGCTCTATTGCGAGCCTGCTGTTGCAGATATGACCAAGGAATTAGCCTTCCCGCTTTACAACGAGTATAATATGGATGAAGCGCAGGGATTGGCTACTATGAGTGAAGTATATGCGCAGGTTGAGAGCGACTTAACCAACGCAATAGACTATTTTAGCGCCTTCTCTGAAGTAACCCGTCCTTCAAAACTGGTGGTAGATAAGAGTGTGGCATGTGCTATTTTGGCTTATTCTTATCTTAACAAGGGGAATCCCGGGGGACACGGTGATGCATATACACAGGCATATACCAATGCGCGTGACTTCGCACAGTTAGCGATTACTAATTCTACCGCTCAAATTTTACCAAATCGCGATTTATTTGAGACCGGTTTCAACAACGTAAGTAATGTTTCCTGGATGTGGGGACAAGATGTAACAGTAGAGACTGCCGGCGGTTTGGCATCCTTCTTTGGCCAAGTAGATATTCACTCCTATAGTTATGCATGGGCGGGTGACACGAAGGCGATCGATGAGAACCTCTACAAACTCATCGCCGCTACCGACTCTACAGCTGGAAAACCGAATGGACACCCGTTCGATGCTCGGCAGTATTGGTTCAACGACGGCAGCTCAAATAACACCTACAAACTCTGCCCGGATAAGAAGTTCTTCTCCGCATCCAACCCAACATCTACCAAGTCGGATGATATTGACCGCGAGTGGCTGAGCGATAACGTATTCATGCGTATCGAGTCAATGTACCTGATTGCCGCAGAGGCAAGTTACCGCCTCGGAAATGATGCCGATGCTATCTCATACCTAACTTCTATCACTGATGAACGTATCGCCACAGGTATGGATGCTGAATATGCTGCTTATAAATCTTCGCTGAATCATTCGAATCTCTTGGAGGAGATCGAGTACAACTGGCGTGTTGAGATGTGGGGCGAAGGCTACGGCTTGCAGACCTTCCGCCGTTTAGCCGCTGAGGTGCTTGGCGAAAAGGAGCGTAAACGCGGTGGAAACCACTGTGCAAATGCAGGAAGCACGATTAAGCCTGGTTCAGAATACACCTTCCAGATGCCGAGTTCCGAAGGCTCCTATAACCCCAAAATTAACACCACTACACTTCCTTAAAATGAAGTTTAGAAAATAATAAATCAATATTTATTAACTCAAAAAAATTAAGTTATGAAAAAGAAAGTATTTTTATTTGCTGTTCTTGCAGGCGCTATCTGCTTTGCTTCTTGCAAAGGCAATAATGATGTAGATCCTGAAGGACAGGTGCAAGTCGTTGTTAATCCTCATGAGGTTACTTTGAATGATGAAGAGACCTCTATTCGTTTGTCGGCTACGCTGACTCCCAATGACCCCACTGCAGTAATTACATGGAGTTCCAGCGATACTACTGTCGCTACCGTTACCAGCCGCGGCTACGTAGAGGCTCAAGGTTATGGTGTATGCTACATCTACGCTTCTGTAGGTGATGCAAAAGATTCTTGCCGCGTACACGTAAAGACATGGCTTGAATCGTTAATCTTCAACAACGCAGCTTTTGCAGGTGCTGATACCACTTATGCATTAGATCCTGAGACCGGTAAATACAAGGTAGATACCGTTGAGGCTTCTTCCGGAGAAGTATTCAACTGCTATCTCTCGTTGGCTACCTATTGGCTCTTTAGCGATGGTTTTTATGTAAACAATAGCGGCGATTTCGACGGAACCGAGAAGGGTGCCATCCTGGAGATACAGGCACCAATGTGGTACGGAACCAAGTATTTGAACCCGGAGCTTGGCGGCGTTCAGTTCAGTCTCGGTGAGTGGGACGTAAATGACAACTACGATGGTAAGACACCGCACCTCGGAGCTCCTGCAACTATTGATGAGGCTGAGTATGTAAAACAAATGAAATTGTTCTTGACAGAATTTAATGCAGGTGGCTCAGGTTACGGTCAGTACCTGAAGGCTGCCGGTGAGACAGTAAAGGGTACATATATATTCGCTATGGAATATGATGCAGAAGGAGAAGGCTACTATAACAGTTACATTCCTGACGCGCTCTGCGAAGGTGCTTACTTCAGTATTGGTGCTCCATCTCCTGTATCAGACTATATGCGTCAACTTGATTTCTCTGAGATCAAATACAAAGCATTCGCAATGGATACCGTATTCGGTTCCTATCTCGTAACCGGCCTAAATCTGGGTTACAACGAGGCTACTGAAGAGATTTATCTGAACGACGAGAACGTTTATTTCAACCCGAGTGTAATCTCTGTATTCGGTGAGATTCCGAGCAGTGACGCAAATGAAGTAGCAAAACGTACTCCGATGCACATGAAAGCCCTCTTCGAGAATCCGGAGGTAAAGGCTCATCTGGAGAAACAAATCAAGGATAAGAACATCCGCGTGATTCGTATGAAATAATCCGTTCATACCAATCATTACTTGCAAAAGGTCATCTGCTCTTCACAGATGACCTTTTTTGAGGTATTTTTGCATTAAAATGATAATAAATTTGGAGATGTGGCATTTTTTTTGTATCTTTGCACCCAAATGCAAAAAACACTTAACATATTGTTGCTTTTAGCGTTTGCAGCAGGTGCATTAGCCGTACCTGCAACGCCGGAACCGATTATTCGGTCGTTACCAGACGGAACAACTGATACGGTTTATTTGCATGGAGATGAGTATCATCATTTCTATACCGATCGGAATGGCCTTAGAATTGCGGGAAGCGACTATGAGGATATTGCTTTAATCGAGCAAAACGCGAACTTTCCGCATCGCGCTCCGCAGAAGAAAATGTTAAATAGTTTTGTGCCATCACGCGGCAATGTACACATTCCTGTCATTCTGGTTAATTTCAGCGATTTAAGTTTCTCTATCGCTGATCCGAAAGAACAATTTGATGATTTGTTTAACGGAGCGGGCGGTAGTAATCCAAATGCCACGGGATCGGTGCATGATTATTATATGGCTTCATCTGATAGTGCGCTCAATCTGGAGTATGAGGTATTTGGTCCATACACATTGAGCAAAACCATGGAGTATTATGGTCAGAATAGTTCATCCGGAGGAAATACAAATCATACCCTACATGCTCGCGACCTTGTGATAGAAGCCGTTAGTATCGCTTCGCAGAATGGTGTAGATTTTAGTCTATTTGATGCAAATGATGATGGCTATATTGATAACGTATCTATCGTAGTGGCAGGATATAACGAGGCAGAAGGCGGTGAGAGCAATACCATCTGGCCTCATTATAGCACCATTAATAGTTTTAACAGTTATAGTGGGAAATATATTAGTGGCTATTTGATGATATCCGAGTATCGCGGCAGTGGAGGAAAGGTACAAGCAGGTATCGGTACTTATTGTCATGAGTTCGGTCATGCATTGGGTTTGCCGGATCTATATAACACTCAGCAATCCGATGCCTATACAGTCGGCTCGTGGGATATTATGTGTTCCGGTAGTTATAACAACAATGGTTCTACGCCTCCTTCGTATACGGCTTTTGAGCGTTTTATGCTGGGCTGGCTGGAGCCAGAGCAATTATTCAGTCCCGGAATGCGTACATTAAAACCGATCGAGACTGCAAATCATGCATATCTCATCGCAGCGCGAGCGCATAACATGAATCCAAATTCTCCATCCCCTTCTGAGTTTTTCCTATTGGAGAATAGGCAAGAAGTAGGATGGGATGCTGGTAAGAATGCACTAGTAGCTTCAGGATTGCTTATCTCGCATATCACGTTTAGTCAAACGGGATGGGAATATAACACGTTTAATAACCATAAACCTCTTGGTTTCGACATCGTAAGTGCAGGCTTTTCCTCTCCGTCGCGAAGCTCTGAAGCAGATGTCTTTCCCGGCTCCACATTACGTACCTCATGGATACCGACGCTGAATGATGGCAGTACCATAGATTCACTGGCCATCTCTCAAATTCGTCAACGTGGAGATCTATGCATCTCGATGCAGGTGGGCGCCTCGGATGAAGAGATGCTATTCTTCGACCGGGAGCAACTGAATATAGAAACAACTTATCTATCTTCGCCAGTAGTTTATGATACGGGTTATGCGACATTGCACATACCTTCTATGCCTAGGGAATGTATTCATATGCATGTATCTACGAAGCGCTTCCGCTTTAGTCCGGATAATGGTGCGAAATGGTATGCTTACCCGGATACAGCGGTAATTCCTATTATTCCCGATAGTGCCTATGACTTATCCGTAGCTGTCGTGTACACGCCTTTGCGTAGAAGTTGCGACTATGAAGTTGCCTTCCTATCTGCAGAGACTGCAGATGGCGAAATCGGCACACAACTCACCCTCTCCGGACAAGCACCGAGACCCATGCTGATTACGACTCCTGTTATAGACTCAGTAACCAATCTTACCTCCAGTTCATTTAATATCCTATGGGAGCCACAGGACGACGCAGATGGGTATTTCTATATGCTTTACACCGTAAGCGAAGGGAATAGCGAAGAGATCGAGTCTTTTGATTCGTTTGAGAATCAGGACACCATCCTTATGCATGGATGGTCTACAAATTTCCAGAGAGTTCAATCCAACTACGCTCAATCCGGGAAAGCAATTCTATTTGAGAAAACTGATGAGTATATTATATCTCCCCATTATCTCTATGCTCCTTCATCGATTTCTGTATGGCTTAGCAATAATTACACCCCTATTTCAGCAGGTGAAGTAGTCGGAGGCTTCCTTCTATTGAGCGGATCAAAAGATGGAGTAGAATGGGAGGATGCGGCAAAGATTTATATTCAGCGTACTACAAAAAATGCGAATCGTACCATAGAATTAGATACCACTCGTCACTGGCGTCAATTCCGTCTATCTTATACGCATATAGGTGGAAAAGGTGGAGCAATCGTAGATACATGGAGGGCCTCCCTCTGCAAAAAGGTGGATTATATCTATCGCCTAGGGGAGTACTATATAGGAAGTGCAAGTGATGAGATTGTATTCCGTCAGTTAACACCTGCAACGACTTACTACTATGTGATGCAGGCCTATGAAGAAAAAGGATGTGATCCCCATTATAGTTCATTGAGTGAGCCGTTCGAAGTGAGTACACGCCAAGTGGATGGCAAGCAATCGCTTAAAATCGTGCGTTTGGGCACTGGTCTGTATTCCGTCATTCTGCCAGAGAGTGCAGATGGTAAACATTGCTTAGCCATCTATAACTCGACAGGTACTTTAATCACTCTTCTACATCCGTTTTACGGGGACCTAACTGTTTCGCTTCCGCCTTTAGCAGAGGGACAACTATATCTTGTCAAATACTATTCCGGTTCCATGAAGCGCAAGGATTTGAGTACAAAGATCATAAGTTATTAATAAAAACAGAAAAAAAATTGCTATATGAGACATTATTCGTTAACCGCACTATTACTCGTGCTTGTATCAATAGCCACGCAAGCCAAAGTTCTCCAACCGGTCTATTTTGATGATCCGTCTATTGATTTGCAATCCCCTACTCTCAGTCCTGAGCAGCGCAGTTTCTATGATCGTTATGTACACGCAATAGAGCAAATGGAACAGGGCGCAGATGCTGCTGAATTCTTTATACTGGAACACGGAGAAGCGGAAGATAAAGTAGAGCCTTTATTAGGAAATATCAAATATGATCAAGGGGCTCCGTATAACAACAAATGTCCTTACCTAAATGGCGGTCGTGCGGTTACAGGCTGCGTAGCTACGGCGATGGCACAAGTGATGCGTTATTATAAGTACCCTGCTTGCGGAACAGGTACTTTCACTTATACCGGAGGCGATGAAGGCGCAAGAACAGTTAATCTAGAGGACTATCCTTTTGATTGGGATAACATGTTAGAAGATTATAGTGGAAGTTACACATCTACTCAGGCGGATGCAGTAGCAACGCTGATGCTCATGTGCGGTGCCTCGCTGAGCATGAATTACTCCAAGGATGGTAGTGGCGCAGACCTAGGTAAAATGGATGGCCTTCTAAAGAATAATTTCGGATATAATAAGAGTGTTCACTTCATCAGCACAAAAAGTAGTTCCAATCCTGAAGAGACGATATACTATTGGGGCGAAGATGCAGTACGTCCCAATCTGCAAGTTGGCAGACCACTTATTTTTGCCGGTTTTCCAGCTATCAACCAAACCGGCCATTGCTTTGTTGTGGATGGATACAAGGTGATAGACGGCGAATATTATTACCATGTAAACTGGGGTTGGGGTGGTCACGGAAATTCCTACTGCCTTTTGACAAGACTGCAGTATGAATCGGATAACTATTCCGGTTATAATCTTCAGATGGTATATGACATCTATCCAGCCAGCCAAGATATCGAAGCAGTCTCTTCCGACGAGGTACGTTCGCAAAAGATTCTTCGCGATGGACACCTTATTATTGAGCGAAATAACGTACAATACACACCACAAGGAATCCGTATACAATAATTAAGATAGAATTAATAATGGGATAATCTCATTTATCAGCACTTCCGAAAGGGAGTGCTTTTTGTTTATATAGGATACGTTATAGAGTGTAAGGATAAAAGGAGAGAAGACTGATATTCAGCCAGAAATACGATTTTTCAGAGTGTATTTTACGAACCCCACCATTTTACCCCACATTTTTATTAAATTGTTAATAACTTGCATAAATCATTGAATCTATGCGAGTTATCTTTTATTTTAGGCTGTTAAAAACATGTTAATAAAACAATTGATAATTTTTTTTGTGGGGAAATGTGGGGAATATCAAATATTTTTTGTATCTTTGCAGCGATTTTTAATTAAAAGTGGAGCATATGTCAACTTTTATCGGAAATATAGAAGGTCGTTTGGACGAGAAGGGACGTATATTCGTTCCTGCCGTTTACCGTAAGATTTTGGCGGAAGAGGAGTCTAAACGAATAGTGATGCGGCGAGACACGGACAACGAATGTCTGATGCTTTACCCTGAGTCTGTCTGGAACGAGAAAGTAGAACAGCTGCGTCAAAGTCTGGATGAATGGGATCCTGAGGATCAGCTGATTTTAATGCAGTTCATGGCCGATGCGGAATTTATGGAGATGGACGGTCAAGGTCGCATCCTGCTGCAAAAGAAGAATCTGGAGACCATCGGTGCACAACAGGACGTGCTGTTTGTGGGAATGCTGAACCGCTTTGCGTTATGGTCTCCGGAGAAGTTCGCAGAGAAGCGGCTTAGTCAAAGCGAACTGGCGGCTCGTCTGCGGGCAAAAATGAGCAAAAAAGACTAAGGGATACAGATCAGAGATAAGGAATTAGACCGAATCACGCAGTAATCACTCAGTAATCACGCTCTAATCACCCAATAACGGCCCCTTGCAAGCCTTATTTTTAGGGGCCTCCCGAAGGATCAACGGCTGAAAAGGAATAAACGAACGACAAATGGAAGCGATTTATCACATACCGGCCATGCTGAACGAGACGATTGAAGGTTTGAATATCAAGCCTGATGGCGTGTATGTTGATGTCACTTTCGGCGGCGGCGGACACAGCCGCGCAATTTTGGAGAAGATAGCCTACCCCCAACCCCTCCCTGAAGGGAAGGGAGACCGGATAATATCCGGCACAATAAACGAAAGTACTAACGGCGGCAAGAATGCCGCCGAACAGAAGGAAGAAAAAGGATGCGGACATTTGTACTCGTTTGACCAGGATATAGAGGCGTATGAGAATTCACAATGCACAATGCACAATGCACAATTTACGGATAATCCGAGGTGGACGTTTGTGCATTCGAATTTCCGGTATCTGAGGAACTGGATGGATTATTACGGGGTAAAAGAGATTGACGGTCTGCTGGCCGATTTAGGAGTCAGTTTTCATCATTTCGATTGCCCGGAGAGAGGATTCAGTTTCCGATTCAGTGCACCGCTGGACATGCGGATGAACCAAACGGCGAAACGGACGGCGGCGGATATTGTCAACAGTTACAGCGAAGAAGAGTTAACAAAAATCTTCTGGCTTTACGGCGAAATGAAGAACGGGAGGGGCATCGCAAGGAATATATGCAAGGCCCGTTCTCAAAAGCCGGTTTTGAGGACAGAAGAGCTGGTAGAAGCAGCCTACCCCCACCCCCTCCCTGAAAGGAGGGGAGCCGAGATAGAAGTACCGGCACAGTACAAGAAAGATCTAGCGAGGTTGTTTCAGGCGCTGCGGATAGAAGTGAACGACGAGATGGGAGCCTTGCGTGAGATGTTAGTGGCGGCAAGGGATTTGCTCAAGCCCGGCGGGCGGATAGCCATATTGACGTATCATTCGCTGGAAGACCGATTAGTGAAGAATTTCCTGCGCAGCGGAAACTTGGAAGGAACGATAGAGAAAGATTTCTACGGAAACGCGATTACTCCGTTTGATGTTATCGAGAAAGGGCGAGTAGCCGGCGCCGATGAAGTAGAACGGAACCCGCGTAGCCGGAGCGCGAAATTACGGGTTGCAGAGAAGAAATAATGGCAGATGCGCATGACATACAATCCTGGCTGAACGGAGACAAACTCCGGAGCAAGAAATTCAGGGAACAATATCCACTGATAGGTTTGATTGTCGCGCTTGTATTTCTATACATCTTGACCGGTTATCAGTCAGGCAAACAACAACACCGCCTGACAGACACCAAGAAAGAAATGCTGGACGCCAAGTTCCGATACATGACCATCAGCGCGCAATTGACCAACACGACTCGTCAGTCGCAGATCATTCATGCCCTGCGCGAGAACGGCAGCACGCTGCAAGAAAATACCAAACCACCAACCAAAATCCTTAACTATTATGATTGACGAACAAAGAAACACGGTATGGCGCTTCGCCATCATTTTCACGATCATCACCTTAGGCTTTGTAGCCGTATTGGCAAAAATCGTTTACGTACAGACCGTTGAGCGCGACGAATGGCTCAAAGTAGCAGAGAAACAAGTTCCGACGCTCAAGCCTATCAAGGCAACTCGGGGCAACATCCTGGATTGCAACGGCCGTCTGCTGGCAAGCAGTATGCCGCAGTACTATATGTATATGGATACGCGCGTACCTGCATTGCACGAGAAAAACGGACAGTTGTTTTACGCCTTTATAGACTCACTGGCATATGATCTAGCGAGTATTGTTGGCGACAAGAGCAGTGCGGAATACAAGACCCGCATCGTCAATGCCTACAAACGCGGCGAGAAACGTCTCCGCGTCTGCGACCACCGGATCAACTATCTGCAACGCCGTGAACTGGAGCAGAACGCACTGATCAAGAAAGGCAAATACCGCAGCGGTATCTTTTTTGAAGACCAGTATCGCCGTATCAAGCCTTACGGTGTATTAGCCAGCCGCACGATAGGCGGTATCTACGGCGAAGGCGGCGGCGGCAATTCGGGTCTTGAGAAGCGTTTCGACAAAGAGTTGAGCGGCGTGGACGGCATGAGCAGCATCCAGCGCATAGGCGGCCGAAACGAGTCAGTGACGATAGAGGAAGCGAAAGACGGCATGGATGTAGTCACCACTATTGACGCCAATTTGCAGGATATCGTAGAGAATGCATTGCTGGTCAAGACGGCCGAGCGGAATGCCAAATGGGGCTGCTGTATTCTGATGGAGACGCAGACAGGCTATATCCGCGCCATCGCCAATCTTGACCGCGGCGAGGACGGCCAGTATTACGAAGCACAGAACCATGCAGT
>JAGCFY010000052.1 GCA_017649845.1 Paludibacteraceae bacterium | reverse complement strand
CCTCTGGCGTTACAACCCGCAGCTCGAGGCAGAAGGCAAGAACCCGTTCTCGCTCGACTCCAAAGAGCCGCAGTGGGATAAGTTCCAAGACTACCTCAAGGGTGAGGTTCGCTTCGCTTCTGTAGCAAAACAGTTCCCGAAAGAGGCAGACGAACTCTTCGCCGCCGCTCAGGAGAACGCTCAGTGGCGTTACAAGAGCTACCTCCGCATGCTCGGTACGGCATGGTAATTATTTAATGACCGCGCGTGTGCGTGTATATAATAAGGAGAGGCATCCATCGGGTGCCTCTCCTTGTTTGATTACGCGTTGCCCTGTGCGCGAGTTCCGCGAGCGAGTTATATTCTTCGTATTGCCCCGACTGCCAGTCGGCATCTCTTCTTTGCTTTTTCTCGGGATTATGTTCTGAGAACAAATAAATCAAAAAATGCCAAGTGTTTTCCATAAATCAGTAGATTTCCTTGCACATTTCAAAAAAATGTAGTAACTTTGTACCCGCAAATGAAAATCAACGATATGAAAAAGGCATTCTTTATTTTCGCAGCGGTGTTGGTGTTGGTCTCCTGCCGGAAGGAGGAGAAGATGGCGCCGGAGTATGACAGCAGCGATTTTGTGCGGGTGACGGATGTCATCCCGGACGCTATTCTGGAGATCCGCTACTATAGCACCTATAATTTTGTGGGCGCGCGCATAGACGGCTACGAGCAGCCGATGGCGCTGATGACGCGTGAGGCGGCGGATTCGCTGAAGGCAGTTAGCGACGAACTGAAGGCACGCGGTTACCGGCTCAAGATCTGGGATGCTTATCGTCCGCAGCGGGCGGTTGACCATTTTGTCAGGTGGGCTGAGGATATAGCGGACACCACGATGAAGGCGATCTTTTATCCAATGGTCGATAAATCGCTGCTCTTTGAGCAGAAATATATTTTTGCGCGTTCGAGTCACAGCAGGGGATCAACGGTTGATCTGACGCTGCTGGATGCGGCTACGGGTAAGGAACTTGATATGGGTTCGCCTTTCGACTGGTTCGGCGAAGAGAGCCATCCGTCTTATCCATGTCCGTTGTACAGGCAGTCGGAGAACCGAAAGATCTTGCAAAAGGCAATGGAGAAGCACGGGTTTGAGGGCATTGAGTCCGAATGGTGGCATTTCACCCTCCGCAACGAGCCATACCCCGACACGTACTTCGATTTTCCGGTAACAGCCTTGGAAACGAAAATTCGTTAGAAAAATGCAACTTCCTCTTGTATGTCTCGGGATAAAATAAACAAACAATAATATGATAGACTTATTAATTCTTTTTGCCGTAGCGATGGCGGTTTCCGCAGTGGGGTGGAAATACTTTGTGTATTTCTTCAGTCTCGGCTACGGTTACGGTATCGCAGCACTGGCGGTGACGATGGGTGTGATGTACCATGCAAACCTGAGCGTTCCGACCGTAGCGATGTTGGCACTGCTGTTTATCTTCGGCATCCGGCTCGGCACGTATCTGCTGGTACGTGAGCGCAAGGCAGTGGGCTATCGTAAGATTTTATACGGCGAAGGCCATTCGGACAAGAAACCTGCCGGCGTGATGATTATGATCTGGCTGTTCTGCGCATTGCTGTACGTGGCGCAGGTGAGCCCTGTGGCTTTCCGTCTGGCGAACGGTCCGCATGACAGCGAGTTATGGGCATGGATAGGTGCAGCTGTCGTGGCTGTCGGTATCCTGTTGGAGAGCATCAGCGATGCGCAGAAATCCGCAGCCAAGAAACGCAACCCGAAGCGGTTCGTGGATACAGGGTTGTACCGTATAGTCCGCTGCCCGAATTATCTGGGCGAAGTGACCATCTGGACAGGTGCGTTGCTCAGCGCCATCGGCGCAGGGCTGACATGGTGGCAGTGGCTGATAGTGGCTATCGGATATGCAGGCATCGTGTTTGTGATGTTCAGCGGTGCCCGTCGTTTGGAGTTGCGTCAGAACGATGCCTACGGCAAAGACCCCGAATATCAGGCGTACGTGAAGAAAACACCCATTCTGATTCCGTTCCTTCCCATTTATTCCGTAGCGAAATACGAATGGCTCAAAGCGTGAGCTCACACGTTAGGGAACATACCGACGAAGCGAAATCATAGAACCGGCATGTTAGGAACTGCGTGGTAATCTCGCGTGTGCGTGTATATAATAAGGAGAGGCATCCGTCGGGTGCCTCTCCTTAATTATGATTACCGGTTCGCGTTATACCATTCTTGGCAGATGGAGCGGAGTTGGTGCTCGTTGCGGATGATGGCGCGGAGGGATTCGAGGGAACGGACATTGCGCTCTGAATTGAGCCAGAGGCGCATGTAACCGCCTTCGGCATATTTCTCCAGCAGGTGCTCGTGCGAGCGGGCATAGAGCGTCTCGAAGTCGCCGTCGGGGTATAGTTTGGCGGAATATGCCATCGTGCGGGCTATAACCGTCTCGGGGATGATCTGGCGGTCGGCTTCGGCTACAATCGCGCCGTAGATAGTGCGGGGCGGGTTCTTGCCGCTGGCGCGGTGGTCCTCCACAGCATCGCGCATGACGAGGAGCTGCTCCTCCGTGAACCACTGCCGCAAGGTCTTGTCTGCCAGGAGAATCTCCCCGGAGTAGATATGATGCTTCTCGCGGTCAAAGCGCAAGCCGAGGTCATGGTACGCGGCAATCACGTACGCCATCTGCTCATCGGCATTGTGTTCTTTCGCTAATTGGAGGCTCTCGCAGATGACCGCCTCTGCGTGGTCACGTTTGTGACCTCCGTCAAAGGCGTCATACTGCGGCAGGATGGTCTGTTCGATATATTCCTGAAGACTCATCTTTAGTCGTCGATGCGGACGAACTCCAGTTTGCTGTTGAACTTCAGGTCAAGACCGTTGTTCAGTTCAGCTTTGTAGCCGCGGTCGTCTTTGCCCCACTCGGTAATGAACGCGTTCGGGAAGTTAGCTTTGATATAGGCTTGCACGGGTTCCGGAACAAGCGCAGAGGGTACTTCCGTCAGTTTGCAATCTACTTTCAGCAACTCGCCCGCCTTGTTGAACTCGATTGTGCGACCGTCGTTGAAACGGATATCGTATTCGTCGTCAAAAAGCCCTTTATCTAACAGGACATACGCAATCTGCGCAGCATCGAAATGAGTAGCCACGATGGCTTTTGCCGGTTCGGGGACTTGGTCATAAGTGATCACTTGCTCATTGGCACAAGCAGTGAAGGAGCATGTCAGCGCAAGTAGCGCCATAAATAAAATCTGCTTCATAATAGTTTGTCTTTTGTTTGTTAAAATGTTGTCAATTAGAGCATTAGAAAAATTGTGCCATATATCAATTGGTTCACTTCTTATTTCGTCAATTCCGCTACGATATTCTGCTCGAAGTCCTTGGGTTCGGCTACCGGCGCAAAGCGTTGGATGGTCTTGCCATCCTTGGAAACAAGGAACTTGGTAAAGTTCCAGAGGATATCGCTGTCTTTCTCCACGCTCTTGCTGATACGTTTGAGCATAGCGTGTGCGGCTTTGGCTTTGAGTCCTTTGTACTCCTCGGTCGGTGCTTGCGATTTGAGGTACTCAAAGACGGGATTGGCGTTAGCGCCGTTCACATCGCTTTTTGCCATCAGCGGGAAGGTCACACCGTGGTTGAGACGGCAGAACTCCTCGATCTGCTCATCGCTGCCCGGCTCCTGGTTAGCGAACTGATCGCAAGGGAAGCCGAGGATAACGAATCCTTGGTCTTTGTATTTCTTATACAATTCTTCCAGACCGTCGTACTGCGGCGTGAAACCGCATTTCGAAGCGGTATTAACGATGAGGAGCACTTGACCTTTGTAGTCTGCGAAATCTACTTCTTTGCCTCTGTTGTTGAGGACTTTGAAATCATAAATAGTTGCCATATCTTTATTTGTTTTAAAATTACATGAAGTGAGTGTTAGTGCGATGCATGCCGACCAAAGCATGCACCGTAAGGCGTTTTTAAATGCCATATTACATCATTGCCATGAGGAAGTTATCGTAGCCGAGTTTGTCGATGAGGAACAAGTACTGAGCCTCCCACGCCATGTGCTCTTTCTCGCCGTCAATCCATTTCTCGATGAGTTTCTTGGTAGGATAATCATCGTTGAAAGCCTCAGCCAAATCACTCAGCTCTTTGATTGCTCCGGGTTGATAGTCGGACTCAATCTGCTTTTTCGGATCATCGTAGAAGGGGAACTCGATAGTCTTCATCGCCTCTTGGAGTTCAGCCGGCTTGCAGCCGAGTTCTACAAGACGGGTGAGCACTTCTTCTGCCTCATCCCACTCTTCTTCCGCTTCCTCTTTCCACTTGTCAGCCAACTTGTTCCAACCTTGCAAACGGCAATATGCCGAGAAAGCGAAATGTTGCTTACTGTTACCAAACCATACTGCGCCCAGATAGGCGAATCCTTTTAAAGCTTCTTCTTTCGTCATAGTAGTAAAAATTTTAAGTGTTATTTATTTAGTTTTTTCAGTTCCTCAATCAGTTTGTCCAGCGAAGGTATCATCTGTAAGATCTCCTCTTCCTCTCCGGCAGGCATCATCAGAGCATTCCGCATGTTGCCCGGTATGTTCTGTGCCTGCTCGTAAAGCGCTTTTCCTTGCTGGGTGAGCGATACTATTCGCTGACGCGTATCTTTTTCGCCGCGTGTACGGGTTATCAGTCCGGCTTTCTCCATGCGTTGCAACAACGGCGTCATGGTGTTGGTATCCAACAGCAGGCGTTTGCCGATGTCGCACACCGGCTGTTTGTCTTTCTCCCACAATACCAGCAGAACCAAGTACTGTGGATACGTGATTCCCAGCGGATCCAGATAAGGATGATATGCTCCCATCATCAGCCGTGCTGCGGAGTATAGACGGAAGCATAACTGGTTATCTAATTTCATTTGCTCGTTATTCATCGCTTTTGTCTTTTTTCTTTCGACTTTCGACCAAATATGTCGTTCACGATGCAAAATTACAACAAATATTTTAATGTCGCAAACGATATATCTATTTTCTTAAAAATCGTACTTATTTTCTTAAAAAAAATAACTACCAGCAGGGCTGATAGTTACTCATCATTCATATCTTACAACCGTTCCTATCGGAGCATCCAATAGGTGGATGTTGTATTTGAAAGCTATCTTCTTTGCTACGCTGTCCGGCTCGTACCACGGGTGCATAGCTAAGGAATACTTGTCGTGGTGAACCGTAAAGATTTGCTTCGCTTGAAGGTCAAGGATGACTTTTTCGAGGTCTTCGGGCATAGTATGGATATATTTCCAGTTGGCGTTGTACTGCCCGTTTTCGAGAAAAGCGAGGTCAATAACCCCGAATCGTTCACGTATTTCCTTAAACCGCTTGTCATATCCTCCGTCACCGCCTATATAGACCTTGCGCCCGTCGGCTTCAATCATAAAGGAAGCCCAAAGCGTCTGATTGCGTTTGCCCAAGAGACGATTAGAGAAATGGCGAGAAGGCAAGCAAGTAACATACAAGTCGAAAGTAGAAAGACCGCTACGCTCAAAGTCGAAAGAGTCATACCAATCGAGTTCGACGATTTGCTCGTCCGAATAGCCCCAGTAACGCAGGTAATCAGCAATACCGAGAGGACAAACTACATACTTGACTTTCGTACGAATATCTCGCAATGTTGCATAATCCATGTGATCCCAATGCTCGTGAGTGACGATGAGCACATCTATTTCCGGCAGGTCGTTCGGACGGTAGATATCTGTTCCCGAGAAGGCTTTGAGCATCATAGATGACGGCCATTCGGGTTGAAGGAGCGGGTCCACAAGTACATGCTTACCATTCAGACAGAACAGATACGATGAATGTCCGAACCACACCAACCAATCACGATCCGCAGGAAGGTCTTTCAAGTCCGTTTTGATGGCAGTCATCGGTTCTTGCGGCACACGCAGTGTGTCTTTGTTGAACATGAACCGTTTTAGCATCTTGAGGGTCCTATGCTTGGCGTCTGGGCCGTTGATGTTACCCGTGAACTGCGGCGTAGGTTCTTGGTTTTGAAACATCCCGTCATAATAGTTCGGCGATGCTTGTATTTGTTCCGTTGAGCGATGGCGCCATAGCCCGAATGCCGGGTGTGACAATATAACCAGTCCTGTGCCGGTAACCAAGAGGATAATTCCTAATATGATGACTAACATTTTCTCCACCATTCCTTACTCGCTTCAATTATCATTCGTTTGCGATAGTCTATCGTAGCAGCAGGTCTTTCAGTTTGACTTGCGGATTGCGATATTGACGTTCTTTGCGAACATCTTGACCATTCGTACGGAATGCCTGCTGCGCACAGGCATGAACGCAAGCGAGGCACACGGTACAATGGTCTCCGGTGATGGCTTTATTGTCCGTCAGGCGGATGTTCTCCATCGGGCAAACACGCACACAAGTGCCACAACCGTTACATTTGTCGGCAATCACTTTCGGCCCCAGGCAATGAATCATTCCTCGCTCCACAGCCGGGCGACCGAGGAGCCAAGAGAGAAGACCAAACCAACTATAATGCAGCACGTGACTTTCTTCCTCCAGTTCGCGGATGATTTGCTCCATGCGAGCCGGCACGCGTTCGAACTTACCCAACTGTTTGTTGGGATTGCGTCCGAAAGCCAGCGCACTGTTATCGGGCACGCTCACCTTATGGCTGTATGCCAGTTCGATACCTTTCTCGCGCAGGATGCGACGCAATACCCAGATGCAGTTGCCAGCCGCGCTTCCGCACGTGACGACCGTAAAGACATAAGATTTGGGAGAAATCTTCAAGCGCGAAATCATTTCGGGCATAGCGGGCGGCAGATTGAAATCGTAGGTCGGAAAGACCAGACCGATACGTTTCTCGTTCGTCAAATCCTGCTCCACCGCTTCAATCAGCGGCATCAGTGGCTCGTTCAGCCGTTCTGCCAGTTGTCGTGCAACGGCGAGGCTGTTTCCTGTTGCTGAAAAATAAAGAATCATATTCTATTTATCGTCTTTTGGTATGCCAGGCGCTCATCGCCTGAAAGTAAATAAATAATTCCGCAGTAAGTAAATCCGTGTTTGAGGATATTGTGCTGCATAGGT
>JAGCFY010000051.1 GCA_017649845.1 Paludibacteraceae bacterium | reverse complement strand
GTTTCGCAAGCTGCAAAGAGGATTGCTGCGAGAGATAAAAAGAGATTAATGAGATTTTTCATATGCGTAAATAGATAAAAAGGCTGATAAATAGATTAACTTGGTTTTCCGCTGCAAAGGTACAATAATTTTACGATATATGCAAGGGTTTTGGTAAGTTTGTACAAAAAAGAGTGTTTCTGACCAGCTAATGACCAGCTAATAACCAGCTAAAAGTCCCCTAAACGAGTCGTAAACGAGTCGCGCACATTTTTTCAGGAAAATAAATTTGCATATCTCAAAAAAAAGTAGTAAATTTGCACGCAAATTTGTGCTTATGCGTATCTCAGATCCGAAAATAGAGAACCCTGTCCTGCATCTGATCGGCGAAACGGCTGACCGGATGGGTCTGGAATGCTACGTCATCGGCGGATGGGTGCGGGATTTGTTTCTGCATCGCAACTCCGATGATATCGATATTGTCGTGGTCGGTTCGGGTATCGCACTCGCGGAAGCCGTAGCCAAGCGGCTCGGCAAAGGTGCGCATCTCGCCGTCTTCAAGACCTACGGTACTGCGCAGGTGAAGAAAGGAGAGATGGAGCTGGAGTTCGTAGGAGCACGAAGGGAGAGTTACCGGCACGACAGCCGCAATCCGATTGTGGAAGACGGGACACTCAAGGAAGACCAGGATCGCCGCGATTTTACCATCAACGCCATGGCGATCTGTCTCAACAAAGACCGTTACGGAGAACTGCTAGACCCTTTCGACGGAATAGGAGACTTGGACCGCTGTATCATTCGTACGCCGCTGGATCCGGATATCACCTTCAGTGACGATCCGCTGCGTATGATGCGCGCCATACGCTTCGCCACGCAGTTAGGTTTCAACCTCTACGGAGAGACCTTCGATGCTATCGCGCGGAACAAAGAACGGATCGAAATCATCACGAAAGAACGGATAGCGGAGGAACTGAACAAGATCATGCTCAGCCGCAGACCTTCGGAAGGATGGCTGCTGCTCGACAAGACCGGCCTGCTGCCGCTCATCTTCCCTGAACTGGCGGCACTCAAAGGGATCGAAGTGAAGGAAGGCCGCGGACACAAGGATGTATTTTATCACACGCTCAAAGTGCTGGATAATGTAGCAGAGACATCTGATAACCTTTGGCTTCGCTGGGCGGCGCTGCTGCACGACATAGGCAAACCCCGCTCCAAACAATGGGACCCGCATGCCGGCTGGACATTCCGAAACCACAACTATATCGGGGCAAAGATGATACCCAAGATCTTCGCCAAGATGAAACTGCCGCTTAACGAGAAGATGGAGTATGTCAAGAAAATGGTGGATCTCCATATGCGGCCGATCAATCTGATCGAAGATACCGTTACCGACTCCGCCGTGCGCCGCCTGCTCTTTGAAGCCGGAGATGATATTGACGACCTGATGCTCCTTTGCGACGCCGACATCACCAGCCGCAACGAAGAGAAAAAAGCACGGTTTCATCACAATTACCAACTGGTACGGCAGAAAATGGTGGAACTCGAGGAGCGGGACCGCATCCGGAACTTCCAGCCTCCTGTTGATGGTATGGAGATCATGGAACTATTCCATCTCGAACCCTGCTCGCTGGTAGGCGAACTGAAAGCAGCGATCAAAGATGCTATCCTTGACGGCGTCATTCCGAACGATCACGAGGCGGCAAAACAATTTGTAATAGAATTATGGCAGAAGAAAACGAAATAAATTTGACAGCCGTGTCTTACGGCGAAGAAAACATCATCCACCTGGATGATATGGAGCATATCCGCCGCAGGCCGGGTATGTATATCGGTAAGTTAGGCGACGGCAGCCACTCCGACGACGGTATCTACGTGCTTATCAAAGAGAGCATCGATAACTCTATCGATGAGTACCGCATGGGAGAAGGTAAAGTGATCGAAGTGGATGTAGTGGACGGTCGGGTTCGCGTACGCGACTACGGACGCGGTATTCCTTTGGGAAAACTGGTGGAAGTCGTCTCGGTCCTGAACACCGGAGGTAAATACGACAGCAAGGCCTTCAAGAAATCCGTCGGACTGAACGGTGTAGGTACCAAAGCCGTCAACGCGCTCTCCTCTTTCTTTGCTGTAGAATCCTATCGCGAAGGGAAGATGCGCCGAGTGGAGTTCAGTCAAGGAAAACTGACATCCGACACCGATATCATCGACTATAAAGGTCCTGAGAAACGCGGTACGATTATCGAGTTTGTACCGGACGACAGCAAAGGCCTGTTCGAGAACTACCATTTCCGCGATGACTATATCGAGGAACTGCTGCGCAACTACGCGTACCTGAACACCGGTCTGACCCTAATCTACAACGGTAAGAAATTTGTCTCCAAGAACGGTCTGCTCGACCTGCTGACGGAGAACATGACGGTTTCTCCGCTCTACCCGATCATTCATATCGTAGGCGAAGATATAGAGATAGCATTAACTCACACCGACCAGAACGGCGATGAGTATTACTCCTTCGTCAACGGTCAGCATACGATCCAGGGCGGTACGCACCAGGCAGCTTTTCGTGAAGCGATAGGTCGTACGATCAAGGAGTTTTTCAATAAGAACCAGGAGTTAGCCGACATCCGAAACGGCGTGGTAGGCGCGATCGCTATCAATGTAGAGGAACCCGTTTTTGAATCCCAGACCAAAGTGAAACTAGGCTCCAAAGACATGTCTCCTACAGGCGGGATCTCGGTCAATAAGTTCGTCAATGACTTCGTCAAGCAGCAGTTGGATAACTACCTGCACAAGCATCCTGAGATTACCGAAGTGATGCTTCAGAAGATTCAAGAATCAGAGAAAGAGCGTAAGGCTATCGCGGCTGTTTCGAAAGTTGCGCGCGAACGCGCGAAGACGAACCTGGTCAACAATCCCAAGCTGCGTGACTGCCAGATTCACCTCAATGATCCTAAACCGGTCAAGAGCAGCAAGGATGCGGACGATGATTTGCGGTTAGAGAGTTGCATCTTCATCACCGAGGGTCTGTCAGCATCCGGTTCGATCACCAAGAGCCGCGACGTGCGCACGCAGGCCGTTTTCTCGCTCCGCGGTAAACCGCTCAACTGCTACGGTCTAACCAAACAAGTGGTATATGAGAACGAGGAGTTCAACTGTCTGCAATCGGCGCTGAACATCGAGGACGGTCTCGATGAACTACGATACAACAAAGTCATCATCGCTACCGATGCCGATGTGGACGGTATGCATATCAGGCTTCTGATGCTTACTTTCTTCCTCCAGTTCTTCCCCGATCTGGTCAAGAAAGGCCACGTCTATATTCTTCAGACGCCACTCTTCCGCGTGAAGGATAAAAACCAAACGATATACTGCTATTCCGAAGAAGAACGTCAGAAAGCGATGGCTAAGATCAAGACTCCGGAAATCACACGATTCAAAGGACTCGGAGAGATTTCACCTGATGAATTCAAAGGTTTCATCGGCGCCGGCATCCGTTTGGATCAGGTGACCCTGCGCAAGGAAGACGCGGTTAACGAACTGCTCGCTTACTATATGGGTAAGAACACCACCGAACGCCAGCAGTTTATCATAGACAACCTCGTGATCGAAGAAGATCGCGTTGAAGAGGAATACGATTGATGAAAGCCCTGATAGCATTCATAGTTTTGGCACTCCTTGTGCTCACGCTCATCGAAATCAACGAGCGTATCAAGGCGAAGAAGGCCTCAAAGCCCCCCTCAATCCCCCTAAAGGGAGAAGATACGGACGAGGACTGCAAAAAGCAAACGGACGGAGAAGACTGCTCCGGCTGCGGACTGATTGATGTCTGCGAAAAAGAAGAGAAAAAGAAAACGGGCCGCTAAAGCCCGTTTTTTTTATTGTCTTACTGTAATATGGAAACAAGATTGCTTCCACTCGTATTTGACGTAAATCTTCCCTGCCCGCTGATGATTCAATAGCACCTGTCCCAATACCAGTTTCAAGTTATCCTCGTGCATGTATGCACGTGTGTGCGTTACCTTATCATAACGCATGTACGCGAGGTCAAAAGTCGTACCGTAGCAATGGCAGGACTGGGTGACGGAGTTGATATTTCCGCTCCGCTGCAAGTACTTGATATCTTCCTCTGTACGCAAGACAGACGTGATATAGAACCGGTAGTGCGGCAGACCGTTCCGCGACAGGATATCCGCCCACTCCGCTCCGATAGCATCCAATTCACGTTTGGCAGCCGGTATTAGATAAGGCACGGAATGCGTCAGACTGTCCACGATATAATTCTCGTTAGTTTTGATTTCTACCAACTGTTTGCGCATCGACGCTGCATCTTTTCTATCCTTAGGCGGACGAGCCAAACCTATTCTGCTTGCTGCCTCATGCTGCTTGGCTTGCAGATCATTGAACTTCGTCTTATAACTGAATGTTCTGCCTGGATACCAAACAAGGCTATCTTCAGTGATGACCGTCTCTTGCGTCTGATGGTGACAAGAGACTAAAGGAATAAGAAATAAGGAATAAAGACTTAAATGCATCAGCAGACACAAATAAGTCTTTACTCTTTGAGCGAAGCGGTCTTTATTCTTTATTCTCATAAACTCCACTCAAAACCATCTTTGGTGTCTTTGATCTGGAAACCGAGTGCCGTCAGTTCGTTACGAATCTTATCACTCGTACCCCAGTCCTTATTCTGCTTAGCCTGCAAACGAATATTGAGTAAGAGATCAATAGCACCGCTGAAAGCTTTCAGTTTCTCATCACCGGTACCGGCTTCTTCAAGTCGCAGACCGAGGATATCGATTGCATACGTCTTCCAGACTTCCTTCAGTTCCTTCAAATCTGCCTCGCTAATCGTTCCTTTACCGTCATGAACGGTGTTGATCGCCCGCGCGGAATCAAAGAGCGCTGCAATAACGAACGGAGAGTTCAGATCATCATCCATTGCCTCTTGGCAACGCTGACGTATACCGGCCACTTCCACGGTAGTTTCTTTGCCCGCCTGTAATTTCTGTAAACGGGCATATGCCTCCTGCATACGCTGCAGTCCTTTCTCTGCCGCCTCGAGTGCTTCAGACGAGAAATCGACTGTGGAGCGGTAGTGCGCCTGAAGGATAAAGAAACGGATGACCATCGGACCGAAGGGTTTCGACAGCAACGGATGTTCGCCGGAGAAGAACTGCTCGAGCGTAATGAAGTTATTATAACTCTTACCCATTTTCTTACCGGCTATGGTAATCATATTATTATGCATCCAGTAATGCACGGATTCATGACCAAGCGCTGCACAACTCTGCGCTATCTCCGCCTCATGATGCGGGAAAATCAGGTCCAAACCTCCGCCATGGATATCAAACTGCTCGCCAAGATATTTGGTACCCATCGTAGAGCACTCCATATGCCATCCCGGAAAACCTTCGCTCCAGGGACTTGGCCAATGCATGATATGCTCTGGACTGGCTTTTTTCCAGAGAGCAAAATCGTAACTATGCTTCTTTTCTTCCTGTCCGTCCAGTTCTCTTGTCTCGGTAACGATATCATTGAGATTTCTGCCGCTCAGTTTACCGTACGGATAGTCTTTCGCATATTTCTCCACATCCATATAGACAGAGCCATTGGATACATAGGCATATCCCTTATCCAAGATCTTCTGCACAAAAGCGATCTGCTCAATGATATGACCCGAAGCATGCGGTTCAATGGACGGCGGCAGGACATTCAGCGCTGCCATATCGCGATGATAGCGATTGGTATAGAACTGCACTACCTCCATCGGCTCCAGTTGCTCCAAACGGGCTTTCTTGGCTATCTTGTCTTCCCCTTCATCTGCATCGTGTTCCAAATGGCCCACATCCGTGATATTACGCACATAGCGCACTTTATACCCCAGATACTGCAGATAGCGGTACAGCAGATCGAATGTGATAGCAGGACGAGCGTGTCCCAGATGCGCATCGCCATAGACGGTAGGTCCGCAGACATACATGCCTACGTGACCTTCGTGTAAGGGTTTGAATGTTTCCTTGAATCGTGTTAACGAATTATAAATCTCCAGCATTATAACAATGTGTTCGGATCGAGGTTATTGCGCTCGATATCTTTAAAATATTTGAATGTGCCGAGTTTGAGTTCCTCACATGCCGCTTCATCGCAGACGATGATACCGTGCTGGTGCATCTGGAGGGCAGAAACAGTCCACATGTGGCTGATCGGCTCTTCGATAGCATGCTGCAGCGCACGGGCTTTGTTATGGCCGTTCACAACAATCAGTACTTCTTTGGCATCCATGACCGTTCCTACACCTACGGTGAGTGCAGTCTTAGGCACTTTGTTCACATCATTATCGAAGAAACGGCTGTTGGCGATAATCGTATCGGTCGTCAACTCTTTCTTACGCGTACGACTACTGAGCGATGATCCCGGTTCGTTAAACGCGATATGCCCGTCCGGACCGATGCCGCCGAGGAACAGATGAATACCACCGATATTCTTGATTTTCTCTTCATACCGGGCGCACTCTGCTGCCAGATCCGGTGCATTGCCGTTCAGGATATTAACGTTCTCCTTACGGATATCAATATGGTTGAAGAAATTATTCCACATGAAACTATGATAACTCTCCGGGTGTTCTTCCGGCAGATTGACATATTCATCCATATTGAATGTCACGACATTGCGGAATGATACTTTGCCTTCTTTGTTCAGTTTGATGAGATGTTTGTACATTCCAAGAGGAGAACTGCCGGTAGGCAGACCCAACACAAACGGTTTTCCTTCTTTGGGTTCAAACTCATTTATTCGTTTTGCCACATAATTCGCAGCCCACTGACTCAGCAGGTCATACGAAGGTTCGATAATTACTCGCATTGATGTATTATTTTATATTTATTCTCCAAGGAGAATCTCTTCGATCTCCGGTTCCTCGAGGTTTACTCCTACTATTTGTCCCTCACGGTCGATCAGCACGGTATGCGGTATGAACTGTACATCATACTTATCGGAGCACATATGCTCTGCATCTTCGCGCATCTGAGGCCAAGGCATTTGTTCTTCCTGCAGTGCCACCTGCCATGCCTTTGCATCTTGGTCCACGGAGCAACTGAGGATCTGTAATCTGCCTTCCGGCTGAGAAGCATAAATCTCTTTCAGCACCGGTACAAAACGACGGCAAGGGCCGCACCAACTTGCCCAGAAATCAACGAGCACATAGTCCGTTTTTCCTACCAATTCACTTAACGCAAGTTCCGTTCCTTCCGGGGTTAAAGCCTTGATATCGATATAGGCATTCTCATCCGCTACTTGTTCTTGCTGCGGTTCCGGTCCTTGTTCTCCCTGAACCGGTTTTTTCGTACAGCCTGCTATTATCAGCATTGCTGCCAAGATCCATAAATACTTTTTCATATCAATCTATTTTTTGTAATACCACGGCGCTGCGAGCCGGCAGATACATCTTGAGCCAACCCTTGCCGTCTTTTGCATACAGTTCGTCATGCTCCGTAAAATGCTCTACGCTGTCATCACTCAAGCCGAAGCCCGCAAACTCTTTTGCATCCGTATTAAGCACTACCTTATATTTGCCTTCCGGAACCAGCATGCCATAGTCTGCAAACGATTTCTGGCCGTTCCAGTTGAAGATAAACAGCAGATCGCCGCGTGAATATGCTACCACTTGATCGCCTTCATTATCCCACCATTTCATTACCCATGGCAGGTGAGGACCTACATTGTAGCGTTTCTCTTCCGCTGTCGGTTTCTGGGTCAACAGATGCTCTTTCAACAGATGAACCATGGCCTCGTCGAAACGATTCAGGTCCGCAAAGAAATAATTCGGATTATCTACCAAACTCCATTGACGGCGTGCGTACTTATAACTCCATCCGTTACCCTCGCGCGGAAAATCAATCCATTCCGGATGGCCAAACTCATTACCCATGAAGGTCAGATAGCCGCCATTGATGGTAGATGCGGTTATGAGACGAATCATCTTATGCAACGCGATACCGCGATCGGCCATATAGGTAGAATGACCATGCTCGAAATGCCAGTACATGTCGGCATCCACGAGACGGAAAATAATTGTCTTATCGCCTACAAGTGCCTGATCGTGACTCTCTGCGTAACTGATTGTCTTTTCGTCCTCCCGGCGGTTTGTCATTTCGTATAAGATATGTCCGGCTTTCCAATCCTCATCCTTGACCTCTTTGATATACTTTATCCAGAAATCCGGGATACCCATTGCCAGACGATAGTCAAACCCAACGCCTCCGTCCTCAATAGAAGCTGCCAGTCCCGGCATACCGCTCATCTCTTCGGCGATAGTGATTGCATCTGCTTTCACCTCATGAATCACCTTGTTCGCCAGCGTCAGATACATGATAGCATCGCCATCTTCATTGCCGCTGAAATAAGAAGGATATCCATTGAAATCTTCGCCCAAGCCATGACTGCGGTAGATCATAGATGTCACACCATCGAAACGATAACCGTCAAAATCATACTCGTCGAGCCAGAACTTACAGTTGGAAAGCAGGAAATGGAGCACTTCGTTCTTGCCGTAATTGAAACACAAGCTATCCCATGCCGGGTGCTCGCGGCGACCTCCGTCATGGAAATACTGGTATGGCGTGCCGTCGAAATTACCCAGTCCTTCCAACTCATTCTTCACTGCATGGCTATGTACCAGATCCATAATAACGTACATTCCGCGGCCATGGATATCATCGACAAGGGCCTTCAATTCATTCGGCGTACCGAACCTGCTGCTGGCAGCAAAGAAATTCGATACATGATATCCAAAACTACCATAGTACGGATGCTCCTGGATAGCCATGATCTGTACGCAGTTATATCCCAACTTGGCAATTCGCGGCAGCACATCACGCCGGAATTCCTCGTACGAATTTACTTTCTCCTGCTCAGAACTCATGCCGATATGGCATTCGTAGATATACAGACCGCCTTTGGATTTCAATTTCTTGCCTTTGTTCTGCCATTGGTATTCCGGTTCATCCCATACTTGCGCAGAGAAAATCTTCGTCTGCTCGTCTTGTACGACACGCCGTACATAACTTGGGATGCGCTCGCCATAGCCGCCGTTCCATTCTACCAACAGTTTGTACAACTGCTCATGTTTGATTGCCTCTTCCGGCATTTTGGCTTCCCAGACGCCATTGCCGACAGGTTGCAGACGATAAGCCTCATCCTTCTTCCAACCGTTCATATCGCCTTTGATATAGATAGCCGTCGCATTGGGAGCCCATTCGCGCAGGATCCATTGTTTATTGGCGCGGTCATGATGCAATCCGAAATAGAGATAACCGCTCGACCAATCCGCCAGAGACTGACCGCCTGTTATCTCCGCTTCCTTATTTTTCGCATAGTCAGCACGTGCCTGCAATGCAGCCTCGTAAGGTTGCAAATACGGATCGCGCTCTACGATCTTCAGATGTTTGAAGCTCTCAGCTTTTTTTGTTGCCATAGTACTTGTGTTTTTCGTTGTATTAAGTAAGACTTTTTATCGGAGTCGCTATCCCGAGTGGTTCCGCTTAACTGTTTACCCGGGCTTTGACAATCAACTTGCGATATTCCTTTCCCGGAGCAATACCCGGCTGATGCGCATCAGTAGGGAAGAAAACTGCAAAATGACCTTTGGGCACTACAAACTTGGCAGTCGCTTTGTCTCCGTAGAACTCTACATCCTTGCCTTCGTCGTACTCCTGAGTCACATCCTGGCAATCCACTTGGGCTTTCCACCCCATTACCTCGTCATCGCCCAGCGGAATCTGGATATCCAGATAGTCCTTGTGTGCCTCCATGCGGCATTTGGACTCCTCCTTCCCTTTGAAATCCACGATATTTACAAACAAGTCTTTACCATCCAGATAAATCTTACATGCCGGCAATTCCTCCAGATCATTGTCATTGTAGAATTGCATAAATTCTTTCAAACCGGGTACACTATCAAAGTACCAGTCCGCGTTCTCCAATTTGTCGAGTATCATATTGAGTTTATTTTGTTTATTCCAATTTTGCGTGCAAAATTACAAAAATATTTTTACATACGCAAGAGAGAAGCAGTTTTTTACCGCAAAATTTGCATATATGCATTTTTTGTTGTACCTTTGCACTCGTTATGCAAAAATCAACGAAATACAAACTAAACATCGGGATAGGCGCGCTGATCGCGATTATATACCTTTTGATACCGGTAGATTTTATACCGGATCCTCTTCCTGTGACGGGATGGATAGACGATATTATCGCCATTCTTTTGGCTATTACCAATGCCCTTGTTTTTGCCTCTAAGTTACGCAAAAAATAATTATTGAATATGAGAAAATTTATTTTTACGCTTGCAGCGTTAGCAGTTATGACAACAGCTTGCACCACCAAACAACAAACAACCGGTATCGACCTGGCGAACCTGGACACCACGGTCGTTCCGCAGAATGATTTTTACCAGTTCGCCTGCGGCGGATGGATGGCTAACAACCCGTTGACACCTGAATACAGCCGCTTCGGTTCATTCGACAAACTGGGTTTGAACAATCTGGAACAAGTAAACGGCTTGATTCAAGAGATAGCGGAGAAAAATCATCCTCAAGGCTCGATTGCTCAGAAGATCGGCGATATGTACAATATGGCTATGGATACTGCGCGTCGCGACCAAGAAGGCATTGAACCCGTACGGCAGACGTTGGAGGAGATCAAAAACATCAGTTCCAGGGACGAGTTATCGCGCGTACTCGGTGCTGCCATGGATTTCCAACTTTGGGCTATGTACGTAGATGCCGACGCGATGAATAGCTCCATGAATATCATGAATGAGTACCAGGCCGGTTTCTCGCTGGGAGAAAAGGAGTATTATATTGATGAGGACGAGCACACGCGCTCCATACGCGATGCATACGTGAAATACGTAGAGAAGATGTTCTCTCTCTTCGGTTTTGACAACGCAGCCGAGAAAGCACAAACGATATTGCGTCTCGAGACTCGTCTGGCGAAAGCAGCCTATTCGAATGTCGAGCTCCGCGATCCGCAGGCTAACTACAACAAGATGAGCATCGCTGAACTGCAGGAACTGGTGCCTCAGGTAGATTGGAAAGTATATTTCGAGGCATTAGGTGTAGAACTGGACAGTATCTCCATCGGCCAGATTCCTCACTTGCAGGAAGCAGGAAAGATGTTAGCAGAAGAACCGCTTGAGGACCTCAAAACGCTCTTTAGTTGGCAAGTAATCGAAGGAGCCGCTTCATACCTTACTACCGAAATCTACATGACTTCCTTTGATTTCTACGGAAAGGTGCTGTCTGGTCGCGAAGAGCCGAGTCCGCTTTGGAAACGTGCCGTAGGTATCGTCAACGGCACGCTCGGAGAAGCAGTAGGCCAGATGTATGTTAAGAAATATTTCCCAGAAGAGAACAAGGCACGCATGCTGGCGCTGGTAAAGAACCTGCAAAAAGCATTAGGAATCCGTATCGAGAACTTAGCATGGATGAGCGATGAGACGAAAGCGAAAGCGCTGGAGAAACTGAACGCTATTACCATTAAGATCGGTTACCCAGACACATGGCGCGATTATACCGCGCTGGATATCAATCCCGAGGACACCTATTATGCGAACCTAGAGCGCGCAGCAAAATTCGAGCAGGATTACAGTCTCAGTTTCTTGGGCAAACCGGTGGATAAAACCAAATGGTATATGACTCCGCAGACCGTCAATGCCTATTATAATCCGTCCTCTAACGAGATCTGTTTCCCCGCCGGTATTCTGCAATATCCGTTCTTCGACATGGCTGCCGACGATGCCTTCAACTACGGCGCTATCGGTGTAGTAATAGGCCATGAGATGACGCATGGATTTGACGATCAAGGCTGCCAGTTTGACAAAGACGGAAATATGGTTAACTGGTGGACGGCTGAGGACAAAGCGGCTTTCGACGCGCGCACCAAAGTGATGGAAGAAGCATTCAATAAGATCGAGGTAGCACCGGGCGTACATGCGAATGGCGCGTTCACGTTAGGAGAGAATATCGCAGACCATGGCGGTTTGCAGGTATCCTATCTGGCCTTCACGCTGAATGAAGAATACAAACCGGAAGCAGAGCGTCTGCAGACCCGCGACGGATTTACGCCGGCGCAACGTTTCTTCTTGGCTTATGCCAATGTATGGGCAGGGAACATCCGTCCGGAAGAGATTCTCAATCGCACGAAGAGCGATCCCCACTCTCTCGGCCGCTGGCGCGTAAACGGAGCGCTTCCGCAGATCAATGCATGGTATGAGGCTTGGAACGTCACGGAAGAAAGCCCGATGTACATCAAACCGGAAGAACGAGTAAGTATCTGGTAATATATGGATAGAAAAAAGAAGCCCGCATTTTCGCGGGCTTTCTTTTTATTTCTTCTCTATCGCTTCTGCTATCGAGTTAGCGATGACTGCCATCTCCTCGGCCGGCAGACTCAGTTTGGGATTAGTAAAGAGCATATCTTTCTCCGAATTCATCGGCACCAAATGTACATGCACATGATTTACCTCCATGCCCAAAACAGCTACACCTACGCGTTTGCAACCCGTTGCTGCCTTGATGCCCTTCGCCACTCTCTTGGCAAATGTCATAAGGCTTTTCAATTGCTCATCTGTCAGATCGAAGATATAATCCGCCTCCGGCTCTGCCAGTTTGGGTACTACCAGCGTATGACCTTTTACTATCGGATTGATATCCAGAAAAGCATAGTTCTTCTCATCCTCCGCTACTTTATAACTCGGGATCTCGCCTTTGATAATTTTAGTAAAGATAGTCATTGTTGTGCGATTTAAAGCGTTATATATCGATTAGAGCGATATCTCAAGGATCTCAAACTCCAGTAAACCAACCGGTACTTGGATTTGCGCAACCTCACCTACTTTCTTGCCCAGCAATCCTTTTGCTATCGGCGTAGAGATAGAAATCTTACCCTCCGCAATGTTAGCTTCGCTCTCTGTAACGAGCTGGAATGTTTTCTCCATGCCTGTATTCTTCTGGCGTACGCGCACTTTGGTAAGAATCTGCACCTCGTCAGTACTGATATCCGATGTATCCAATATACGAGCATCCATCAGGCGCGATTTCAGAAGAGCGATCTTGGTCTCAAGTGCTCCTTGCGCCTCTTTAGCCGCATCGTATTCTGCGTTCTCACTCAAATCGCCTTTCTCGCGTGCTTCTGCTATTGCGGCAATGATACGCGGGCGCTCCACCGTCTCCAGAAATTGGAGTTCTTCTTTCAGTTTTTTCAGACCTTCTTCGGTCATGTAAGTTACTGCCATTTTATCTAAAAATATTAATATTTACGATTTAATATCTCGCTCGCGATAATCGCTTTGCGAACTTCCTCCATATCCGTCATATCAGGTATCGGAGTTGCAGGTGTTTTTGTTTCTTCAGCCATATAAAAAATAAGGCCTACGCCTTCCTTTTTGTTTAAAAGTAATAGGAAACTTCACAGCCTCCTATTACCATTAAACCTAAACCTTAACTATGAAAATTTTGTTTTCGCTGCAAAAGTACTGCTTTTATTTGAAATAGCCAAATTTTTCTATGAAAAAATTCGTTTTTTTTGCAAAATGCAATGTTTTTGCACGTTTAAAGCTTGTTTTCTACCTATTTCCTCACTCTTTCTCCCATTAATGTAGCAGGCGATGCTTCGTAGATTTTAACATATATGATATCACCTATTTTCTCATCAGTACGGGGGAATACTACTGTCTTGTATTGCTCTGTCCGGCCATACATATCTTCGCGACTTCGCTTTGAAAATCCTTCTACCAGAACTTCTACGGTCTTCCCTATCTCGCGATGGTTAGACTCCATGGACAACTGGGTTTGCAGGGCAATAATCTCGTTGAGACGGCGAATCTTCTCCTCCTCCGGTATATTATCCGGCAAATGTTTGGAAGCATATGTGCCGGGACGCTCGGAATACTTGAACATAAAAGCCGAGTCAAAACCCACTTCCCGCATCAGTTTCAGGGTTTGCATATGATCTTCAAGAGTCTCATCATGAAAACCGCACAAGATATCCGTGCTGATAGCGGCAGTAGGCAAAATACGACGGATTGCTGCTACACGATCCAGATACCACTCGCGGGTATATTTCCTATTCATCAGTTTGAGCACATGATTCGATCCTGATTGTACCGCCAGATGAATGAATTTACACAAATTCGGATGCCGGCTGATGGCTTCCAGTGTCTTATCCGACATATCCTTCGGATGGCTGGTAGTAAAACGAATGCGCATCGTAGGTACAGTATCAGCTACGATCTCCAATAGATTTGCAAAATCCACTACCGTGCCATCCTCGCGGGTATATCGATAGGAATTGACGTTCTGACCCAGTAGAGTTACTTCCTTGTATCCTTTTGCCTGCAGATCGCGTACCTCATTCAATATCGACTCCACATCTCTGCTACGCTCACGGCCACGCGTGTACGGAACTACGCAATAGGCACAAAAATTATTGCATCCGCGCATGATCGACACAAATCCGCTGATAGATTTTCCTATACGGGACGGAATAATCTGGCGATATGTCTCGGTTGTACTAAGTTCCACATTCATCGCCTTTTGTCCCTGCTCACATTGTGCCAGGAGATTCGGGATATCCAAATAAGCATCCGGTCCGGCTACGAAATCCACTCCATATTCTTCTATCAACTCCTGCCCCATTCGCTCCGCCATACATCCTATCACTCCGATAACAGGTTTACCGCTCTCCGCTTTCGACTTGCGGTTTTTGATATGTGCCTTCAATTCACGCAAACGAGCCCCTACTTTCTGCTCCGCATTATCGCGAATAGAACAGGTATTCAGCAGGATGATATCCGCATCTTCCCATTGTTCGGTTATCTCGGAATCGGTTGTATCCAAAATAGCTGCGACCACCTCGCTGTCTGCGACGTTCATCTGACATCCATATGTCTCAATATAATATTTTTTTGTCATTTTCGTTAAAAAAAGCGCAATTTATTTGCGTATATCGATTTTTTGTAGTACCTTTGCACGCTTTTTCGAAAAAGCGGCGGGGAGTGGCGCAGCCCGGTAGCGCAACGGTCTGGGGGACCGGAGGTCGCGTGTTCGAATCACGTCTCCCCGACAAGAGAACCAAACGGTTCTCTTTTTTTGTTGTGGTTAATGGATCAACGGCAAATTGACTTCTGCTACAGGACGAATAGTTACACCGTGCAGAGCCTCTTGCATTTGTCCGTTTTTCGATACCAGATCCATCCACCATTCCGCTTCATCCATATCCGCAAATCCGCTCACACGCAATGCACATCCTTCGCCAAAGACCGGCATCTTCTGCAGATCAAAATCACGTATAAGGAATTGACTGAAGTTGAATAACGCTACTTCGTACAGCAAGTCATTCAGAGCCTGTTCATCCGCCTTTGGCAATATCAGCAGAACCACAGATGGTTGCTTGCGATCTTCGCTCCATTGCTGTTCTTCGCTTGTGTCTTCTTGCGGTTGTTCTTCCGTCTGTTCGCGTAGTTCAGCCAAACTGCCGGCAGTGCCGCCTTGCTGGCTTTCCATACCTTGCCCCATCATCGCCAGCATATCTTTCGCCATCGATCCCATCTCCGTCTCTCCATATCGGGCAACGAGGTCCTGCAGTTCTGCCACGAATGCCTCCTGTCCTTCCGTACGCGCTACAGAGACGGCATTCAGGAATAAGAAACGCGGCATGAGAGCACTTTGCGGGAAAGCCGTGTCGGCATATTGCTTATTGGCTTTAACAAGCGCGTATTCCCCTTTGGTATATGCGCAGTACGTAGCGGCATAGAGTGAGTCCTGCTCTGCCAGCATCCGCTGCATCCGCGCTATATAAGCAGTATCATGCCGCAAGGCCTGCATCTGTTGGTCTTCATAGATAGGTGTCAGACATGCATGTGAGGGGAAGCGCCGCTCCAGTTC